>NZ_JAPFHB010000008.1:0-259420 GCF_059803555.1 Chryseobacterium sp. TB1-D10
ACCCGGCTGGGATTCGAACCCAGGACCCATACATTAAAAGTGTATTGCTCTACCAGCTGAGCTACCGAGTCGGCCACATTTAAAATTTCAATATTACTATTTCGTTTTAAAGTGGTGCAAAGATAGGCGTTTTTTTAAAATCTCAAAATTTTTTTCGAACTTTGTTTAAAATAAAATTATGATAATTTCTCTGTTAGGATATATGGGTAGTGGTAAAACTCACATTTCCAAAAACTTGAGCCAGAAAATAAATTTCAAATTAATAGACCTCGATCAAAAAATTTCTGAGGAACATCAGCAAACCATTCCCGAAATCTTCGAAAAGAGAGGCGAAATCTATTTTCGGAAAGAGGAAAAAAGAATTTTAGAGGAAATTTTGAACTCCAAACAAAATATTGTTTTGAGTCTTGGCGGAGGAACACCCGTTTATTATGGAAACATGAATGCCATCAATGAAAAATCAAAAAGCATTTTTCTGAGAGCATCTGTAAACACACTTACCAATCGTGTCTTATTACAAAAACACACGCGACCTTTGATTTCAAAATTAGAAGATTCTGACATTCCGGAATTCATCGCAAAACATCTTTTCGAGAGAAATCCTTATTATTCCAAAGCACATTACACAATCGATACAGATTCCAAAAACGCAACCGAAGTATCTGATGAAATCATAAAATTATTAGATATCTAATCTTCATCATCTTTGATTTCTCTGAAAAAAGTATCCCAATCATCACTTTCCATATCATTTGGCGCACCATCATCCACATAATCATCCATATCTCTCCGATCCTTTTTAGTAGGTCTTCCGATGCCTTTCTGACGGTAATAATCTTGTGATTCTTTTCTCATCTTGAGGATTTCGTATTGATCTTTTTCCGTCATATCTACAACATACAAGGCAACAAGCTTCGCTCCTACTCTGCTTTTCGGGATGTCGAGAACTTTTATTTTATACTCGATTTGGCTTTTTCTGATCTTGATAACATCGCCGGCTTTTACCTCTTTGGAGGCTTTCACAGGATTTTCTCCAATGCTCACTCTGTTCTTTTTTATGTCTTCTGTAGCAATAGTTCTTGTCTTATAAAATCTTACACTCCACAAATATTTATCTATTCTCATAATTTTTTATACTTTTGTCACGTTAAATTAATCGCAATTTAAGATTAAATAAAAAAATGAAGAAAATACTTTTAGGAATTGCTCTTTCTGTGGTTGCATTGCAGAGTTGTAAGAAAGATGATGATGAAGTGGACACAACTGTTGTCTTGACTGTAGAGGAACAAAATACCTATGATGATGTGGCGGCCAAGGACTTTCTGACCAAAAATTATCTCAACAGCAAAGGCGTAATTACACCTTTTGATAGTACTATCACCACTGATGATACTGAAAAAAAGCTGATAGACTATGATTACAAAACGCTTCCTTCAGGAGTAATTTATATCATAAGACCAGGTGCGGAACCTACCCCAGGAAAAGATATTGGAACAACAGATGTTATCAGTCTAATGCAGATTGTGAAAAGTTATGTTTCCGGAAAAGTAGATGATAAAATTGTTTATACAGGAGAATCCACTTTCGCTAATACTGTCGCTACAGGTAATCTCATAGAGGATCCAGCTTACTTTTATGTGAAAAATTCTGTAATTAAAAATTACAATACCACTTACAGCACAACCTATGGAAGAAGTTTTTATGAAATAGAAGGATTTCAGGAAGGTTTAAAATATTTTAAAACTTTTGACTTAGACGCCTCTGCAAATTATAATATGCAGGGTATCATTATTGTTCCTTCCAGAGCTGCTTTTGCAAGAGATAGCAACATCTATGGTACAAGTTATAACAACAGAAGTTTTGTATTTAACTTTCAACTTTACAATACCAGAGCCAGACTTTCAACAGAAGACTAATTATCTTTTCTATAAAAATAAAAAAGCGGAGTATTTAAAATATTCCGCTTTTTTATTTCTATAAATGTATAATTTAAAAAATCTTCGCCAAAAAATCAACAAACTGATTTTCTTTGATAGAAACACTTCCGTCTTCTAATATTTTGTCAAGAATGATTGATTCGGTTTGATTGATGGATTTCTCGTCAAATGCTTTGGAAACTCTTACGTAGTTCTCTGTAAAACCGTACATCATTCCGTTCTTGTTTTCGTGCTCCCAGAGAACGCTCAGTTTTCTTCCGAGTTGACTTCTGTAGAATTCCATTTTCTTTTTTTCGGAAAGGATTCTCAGCATTTTGTTTCGTCTTTTTCTTTCGGGGATTGGAACTGCGCCAGACATTTCTGCTGCCTCTGTATTTTCTCTTTCAGAATATGTGAAAACGTGCAGATAACTGATTGGCAAATCATTCAGGAAGTTATATGTTTCCATAAACAATTCTTCTGTCTCACCAGGAAATCCAACGATGACATCCACGCCAATTGCAGCTTCCGGCATTACTTCTCGGATTTTATTTACTCGGTTATAATATAAATTTGTTAAATAACGGCGTTTCATTTTCTTCAATAATTCATCACTTCCTGACTGAAGCGGAATATGAAAATGCGGCACAAAACTTCTGCTTTTAGAAACGAGTTCAATACTTTCGTCTTTCAAAAGATTTGGTTCTATAGAAGAAATTCTGATTCTCTCGATGCCTTCAACTTTATCCAATTCAGAAATTAAATCCAGAAAAGTATGTTCGTGTTTTTTGTTCCCAAATTCACCTTTTCCGTAATCACCGATATTAACACCGGTTAAAACAATTTCTTTAATACCTCTCGCTGCAATTTCTTTAGCATTCGCCACCACATTATCGATGGTATCAGACCTTGAAATTCCTCTTGCTAAAGGAATCGTGCAATAAGTACATTTGTAATCGCAACCGTCTTGAACTTTCAGGAAAGCTCTAGTTCTGTCGCCAATTGAGTAAGAACCAACGAAAAAATCGGCTTCATCAATCTCACAAGAATGAATCTCAGCACGACTTTCCGATTTCTCCAAATCATCCAGATAACTCAGAATATTAAATTTCTCCTTCGCTCCTAAAACCAAATCAACGCCGGTAATTGAAGAAATTTCTTCAGGTTTCAACTGCGCATAACAACCAATAATGGCGACCAATCCATCTGGATTTGCCTTCGTTGCGCGCTTGACGTGAAGTTTACATTCTTTATCCGCATTTTCTGTAACTGAGCAAGTATTAATAATATAAACTTTCGCCGGCTCATCAAAATTGACTTTTTGATAACCTGCATCTGTCAATGTTCGGGCAATAGTTGATGTTTCTGCAAAATTCAGTTTGCAGCCAAGTGTATGAAACGCAACGGTTTTCGGTTGGGAAATGACTTCTGACATAAGTCTGCAAAGTTATTAATAAAATCCAAATCATTCCAAATGAAGAAATTTTATCGAATACCTATATTTAAACATAAAAAATCCGGCAATTAAACCGGATTCATATTATTTAGATTTTTTATCTTTCGGAACTTTCAAACCTTTTTCTCTGGCTTCGGAAATTCCGATAGCGACCGCCTGTTTCTTGCTTGTTACTCTATCACCACAGCTGGATTTCAGTTTCCCTTCTTTGAATTCGTGCATCACTTTTCCAACTTTCTCCTGAGCTTTGTCTGAATATTTTTTAGTTGCTGCCATCTTTTCAAATTTTGATTTTAAATTTTTATTCTGATTTTGGAACACTTACCGCCAATTCATACACTTTCGTATGCATCAGATATTTTGAACGTTCACGCGAAGTAATATTTTCAATTTCCCCTTTGAACAAAACAATTACTGCATCTTCTTTAATTTGCCAATCCGCATCTGAGAAGTATTTTTCATCCGGACTTTTTTCCGTGATTTCAGTTTGTCTCTCCTTTAATTTATCCGCAACTTCCTGAAAACCTTCATCCGATGAATGGATTATTTTATAATCAGGTCCAGCAAAAGCTTTGTAATATTTATTTTCAGCAATTAGATTTTGGGAATCATCTTCAACAGGATTGTCATTTCCGTCAAGGAAACCAACTTCAACTAATTTTCCGTTTCTTTCCGTTGCAAACTGTCTAGCCTCACCTACCGATTTGAAACCTGTGTAAACATTGCTGTTATCAAACTCGTATTTATTTAGTCTTTCGACGATATTTTCCGTTTCCATAATTTATTCTTTTGTGATTAATTTTTATTAATGATGTCTTACCCCGCGTTTGTGATAAGTCACATTTCTGTTATTTAGATTCTGGTCATTGAACTGAACAGTTCTTGCAAGACGAGCATCTATTTTATTATTCGCATCATTCAGATGTTTCGGCGTTTCGAAATGCATTTTTTTTCCATTTTTAAATATTTCTCCTTCCGCATTTCTGTACATCTCGTTTTTCAGATATTTGTTTCCGTCAGGTGCCATAAATTTATTCTGCTCTTTTTTCTTTTTCTTTCTCAATTGATTCAATAAAATCAATGCGCCACCTGCAGCAAATCCCAAAGCAACTTTTATTGTATTTTTCATATAACTTATTTTTTTGAAGCTTTAAAAACAAAAGTTCTGCCAAAAGTGACACACAGAACATTTTACATCATTTTAACATTCCTATTATTTAAGATTCTGAAGAAATTTTGACATTAAAATAGAAATTTGATTTTATCATTTCAGTTATTACAAATCTCAACTGCCAATTTGACTTAAAATAAATGTTATTTTATTAAGGAATTTTTAAAAATGGTTAAACTTCGTTAAAACTGTAACACTAAGTTTTTAGTTCATACTAATTTAGCATTAAATTTGTCTAACAATAATCTCAAAAAAGAAATGAATATTAAGATGAAGAATACTTTCAAAAAACTAATGCCTTTTGCATTGACCGGGGTTATTTCCGGCGCAACGGTTTTCGGTGCCAGTCAATATTTTGGTCACGAAAACAATGGAGAAGATTTCTCATATTTCACAACAGCTTCCAACAAAGCATCTTTTGCAGGCATCGGTTCTGCAGTGGGTGATGATTTTGTCAAAGCGTCCAAAACTACGGTTCCGGCTGTGGTAACCATCAAAAATTATCAGGACCGTGCGGCTTCTCAAAGAATGCCGGAGACGGATATGTTCGATTTTTTCTTTGGTCCACAAGGTGGGAATCAGCAGAGACAACAGCAGCAACCTCCTAAAAACATGCCTTCAGGATTGGGTTCAGGTGTTATTATTTCACCAGATGGTTATATTATTTCCAACAATCACGTGGTTGCAGGCGCTAATAAACTGGAAGTTGTTTTAAGCAACAAAAAAACTTACGTCGCCACATTAATCGGGACTGACCCGAACACCGATATTTCACTTTTAAAAATTGAAGAGAAAGGTTTACCTTATCTTAATTTTGCCAACTCAGATTTGACGGAAGTCGGACAATGGGTTCTGGCAGTAGGAAATCCACTTGGACTTAACTCCACCGTAACTGCCGGAATTATTTCTGCAAAAGGAAGAAGCATCGATATCTTGAGTCAGCAATCCAGAACACCAATTGAAAGTTTCATCCAAACGGATGCGGCCATTAATCCTGGAAACAGTGGTGGTGCATTGGTCAACGTAAATGGAGATTTAATTGGAATCAATACAGCAATTCAGTCAAAAACCGGATATTATGAAGGTTATGGCTTTGCGGTTCCTTCGAATCTTGCGAGAAAAATCGTTGAGGATATTAAAAAATTTGGGTTGGTACAGAGAGGTTTTCTTGGTGTTGGAAGTTTAGATTTGTCTAATGAAATGCAAGTGGCAGCATACAACCAAAGAGAAAAGAAAAATCTGAAAGCTGGCGACGGAATCTACGTCACAGAAATCACGAAAAAAAGTGGTGCTGAAGATGCAGGAATAGAACCTGGCGACATCATTACAAAAATCGACAACACAGATATTACAGGATTCTCCGACCTTTCTCTTGCGATTGGAAGCAGACGACCAGGTGATAAAGTTGCAGTAACTTACATCAGAAATGGTAAAACGAACAATGTGAACGTTACCCTGAAAGATTTGAAAGGCGGAACGTCATCAAGAAGTAAAGATGATTTAACTGTGGTGGAAAAAATCGGATCTGAATTCGAACCTTTAAGCGATAGAGTAAAAACCGATTATGGCCTGGAAAGTGGCGTCATTACTAAAAATGTCATCGAAGGTAGCGAGATGGACAAGATAGGAGTTGTTGATAATTACATCGTCATGGAAATCAACGGAAAACCTGTTAATTCTCAGAAAGATGTTGAGAAAATCCTAAATAATTACAAAGGAAACGTTCAGGTAAAATACGTAGACAGCTACGGAAGGATTACAACAAGAGGTTTTAAAATGCCTTAAAATCAGAAATTAGACTTTAGATGTTAGATTGATTCTAAATGATAAACTTTGAAAGCCATTCTTTACGGATGGCTTTCTTTTTTGGGTAAATTTGAAGTTTTAAAATCTAAAGTGAAAATTTTCAATTCTTACATCAACACTTTCAAAGGGCTTTCACGAGAAGCCTGGATGTTGTCTGTCGTAATGCTGATCAACCGTTCCGGCTCTATGGTTTTGCCATTTCTGGGCGTTTATATGACAGCTCATTTGAAGTTCAGTTTGGAATCTGCTGGAATTGTTTTGAGTTTTTACGGCATCGGTTCCGTTGTCGGTTCCTGGCTGGGCGGATATCTGACGGATCAGTTTGGAGAATATTATGTTCAGTCCTGGAGTCTTTTTTTGAGTGCACCTGTGTTTCTCATTATTCCGTTTTTTCCGAGTGTTGAGATGATGGCCTTTTTGATTTTTCTTCAGAGTACGATTAGCGATACATTTCGTCCTGCAAATTCTGTGGCGATTACCAAATATGCAAGACCGGAAAATCTGACGAAAGCTTTTTCATTAAACAGAATGGCGATTAATCTTGGTTTCTCAATTGGTCCCGCTTTGGGTGGAATATTGTCCGGGATTTCTTATAATTTTTTGTTCATCGTGAATGCAGTTGGTGCTTTGAGTGCAGGAATTATCTATGTTATCTTTTTCCGGAAAAGAAATAAAATCTTCCGGGAGAAAAAGAGACTGGAAACCGAAACAACTGTTGAGAAAGTCATTACAAAATCGCCTTACAAAGATTACACATTTTTACTTTATAGTTTTTTGTGTACCATTTTTGCCATTTGTTTTTTCCAGTTTTTCAACACGATTCCGATTTTTTATAAAGATGTTGCAAAGCTGAGCCAGAGCACGATTGGTTTTATTTTGGGCTACAGCGGATTCATTATTGTTCTGATGGAAATGCCGCTTGTAAGCATCGCTGAACGGACATTGAAGATTCCTCAGATACTGTTTGTCGGGATTTTTCTTTGTGGCTTGTCTTATTTGGCTTTGGTTTTCGGAAGTTCCATTCCTATGTTATTATTTTCTATGACGGTTTTATCAGTTGGTGAAATATTGGCGCTTCCCTTTATGTCCACAGTCACGGCAATACGCTCTGCGCGGGGAAACAAGGGTGCTTATATGGGGATGAATGGGATTGCTTTTTCCTTTTCGTTTATCATAACGCCTTTTTTGGGAACTAATATTGTGAGCCAATTTGGGTTTGATACGTTGTGGATTGGTTCGTTTTCAGTTTTAGTTTTGTCTGCCGTTTTAATTTATATTGTGGTGAAGAAGATGATTCCGACGCGGTAATGTTGTTTTAATCAATGATTTTGCGAGTGGTTGTTATTAATAGGCCACTCCTACGGAGCTCGGATTTCGGGTCGGCTTTAAAATTCTATTAACAGAGTGCTCCTACGGAGCGAATTTCAAGAAAATATCATTTGCAGGTATGAGAATAAATTTGGCAGGTGCAAGAATATAACTCGCAGGAGCGAGAATATTGTTTGCAGGCGTAAAAATATGATTCACAGGTGCAAGAATATAAATTACAGGAGCAAGAATATACTTTCCGGATGTAAAAATATAACTTCCGGATGCAAGAATATTCTTTCCGGATGCGAGAATATAATTTCCGGATGCGAGAATATAACTTCCGGACGTAACAATATACTTTACGGATGCAAGAATATAACTTCCGGATGTAAGAATATAAATACTACACTTGATATGCTCCAGCGGAGTAAACTGTTAATAACAATCTAATACTACACAAACGAAGGTCCGTAGGAGCGACCTAATAGTTAATCTTGGATTTGGTTTGAATGTCAATTTTCAGCACAAATCTCTAATTTATTTTTATTTGAACGGAATGACAAACTTTGGCTTATATTAATTTATTTGAATAGGTTAGCTACTGAATTTAGATTCCTGCGGAATGACAAACTGGGTTATGATTATCTTCTTTAATTTGTATGTTGAATCTGCAGCCCGACTTTTTTCAATTGTTTATTTTTAATTTGAATTGATGAAACAGTTGGTTAGGTTTGAGCGGAAATCCTTTTTTGTGTGTTGCCCGTTTTTTATTGAACTTGAAACTTTGTGCGAAAAAGATTGGAAGCCCTTCGACTTCGCTCAGGATAAACTACAGGCGGATAAAGCTGCCCAAATTATTTTCTGAGCAATGCGATAAAAAAACTATTTTTGTTCAACTCAAATTTGAACAATGAATCCGGGAACTATTTTATTATTATTCGTTTTTGCCTATTTTATCGGGCTTTTGGTCATCTCTTATTTTACAAGCCGTAACTCGGACAACCAGTCTTTTTTCATTGGAAACAAGAAGAGTAAATGGTGGCTGGTGGCGTTTGGGATGATTGGGACGTCGCTTTCGGGAGTGACGTTTATATCGGTTCCAGGCACGGTGGGCAAGATGACGGCGGGCGATTATGCGTTTGGCGGTTTCGAATATTATATGATGGTGATTGGATTTTTCACCGGTTATTTTATTGTGGCAGGCGTTCTGCTTCCTCTATATTACCGGATGAATCTGACTTCGATTTACACTTATCTGGGGCGACGATTCAATGTGGAGGCGCATAAAATCGGGTCTTTGTTTTTCATTATTTCCAGAGCGATTGGGGCGACGGCGAGGTTGTATTTGGTAGTGAATATTCTTCAAATATTTTTGCTTGAGAATCTTGGTGTTCCTTTTTGGGTAACGGCTTTTGTGCTGTTGCTGATGATTTTGCTTTATACTTTTGAAGGTGGCGTGAAAACGATTGTGATTACCGATACACTGCAAACCTCGTTTATGATTTTGAGTTTGATTGCGTGCATCGTTTATATATTATCGAATTTGAATCTGTCTTTCGGTGAAGCCTACTCGATTTTGGAGCAAAAGCAGTACACGCATTTCATCAATACTGATATTAATTCCAAGACTTTTTTTCTGAAAACCATTCTGGGCGGGATGTTCATCACGATTGCGATGACGGGTCTTGACCAGGAAATGATGCAGAAAAACATCTCGGTGGACAACCTGAAAAACTCGAAAAAGAATATGCTGACGTTTGCCGGTACGTTGCTTTTTGTGAATCTGGCGTTCCTGTTTTTGGGTGGTTTGCTTTATCTTTTTGCGATACAAAATGGTGCGGGCTATTCCACAGTAACGAATGTAGTGAATGGAAAAGAAGTGGTAACGAACCTTTTCGGTTTCAAAGATGCGGCTGGTAATGTGACCAATATTATGGGCGACGACCTTTTCCCGGCGTTGTCTCTCAATCATTTTCCGATGGCGCTTTCTGTAATTTTCATTATTGGTTTGATTTCCGCCCTGTTTCCTTCTGCTGATGGGGCTTTGACGGCGGTGACGAGTTCATACTGCGTTGACCTTTTGGGCTTGAACGAAGACCAGCAAAAAACCGAGAAGCAAAAGAAAAGACTGAGAATGAAAGTTCATTTGACGTTTACGGTCATATTTTTTGCGTTGATAATGGTTTTCAAAGCCATCAATGAGAAGTCGATTGTATATCTGATAATGGAAATTGCGGGTTACACTTACGGGCCACTTTTGGGACTGTTTGCCTTTGGGATTCTGACGAAATTTACGATTGTAAAAAAGTATTCGATATTGGCTGTGACGCTACTTGCACCGGTTTTGACTTATCTGATTAATCTTTATGTTACGAATAATACGGATTACAGAATTGGTGTTGAATTGATCATTTTGAATGGGTTTTTAACGTTTGTGGGATTGTGGTTGGTGCGGTCGAAAAATATTGAAAATACGGTCGAAATTCAATAGTTACATTATTATTAAAATCATTATGAAAAAAAATATCATTCTCTTTAGTTTACTATTAATTTCGATCTTTAGTTTTGGACAAACTACATCAGTATTAATTCCTGGAACAAAATATTCAATGATTCCCCCTAAAGGTTTTATACTTTCTCCCAATTTTTCAGGATTCCAAAATATTGAAACTGGAGCTTCAATTATGATTATGGACATTCCAACTTCTTATTCATCACTTGTACAAGATTTTACAGAGGATGCTTTGAAAACTAAAGGGATGGACTTACTATCTAAAGAAAATGTTAAGTATAAAAACTCTGATGCGATGCTTTATAAAGTTAGCCAAAAAGCAAATGGAATAAATTATCTTAAGCAGATTTTATTATTTGGTGATAAAAATATAACAGTTATGGTTAATGGAATTTATCCCGAACAATCAAATGACAGTGAGAACGAATTAAAAAAATCATTATTCACTATTGAACGAAATGAAAAACTAGCCGAAAAGCCATTACAATCTGTAAATTTTTCAATTAATGTTGAAGGTACAGATTATAAACTTGTAAAATCATTAGCTGGGTCTTTACTTTATAGTGAAGATGACAAAATCCCAAGTGACAAAGGCTTGCTCATAGTGTCTAATTCTTTAGGCAATAAAGTAAATACTGATTACAGGCAGTTTTCTATTGACAGACTAAAAAAATTACCTGACGCAAGCAACTCAATAATCAAAACAATCGATAAAGTGACAATTTCTGATATGGAAGGTTATGAAATTGTTGCTGAAGATAATAGTAAGCAACTAATTTATCAAGTGACGTTATTCTCTTCAACAAGAGAATATTACATAATTGTTGGACAGTCAAAAGGTGAAAAAGAAAAAAATTTAGAAGTTTACAAAAAGGTTGCAAAGACATTCAAATTAAATTAATTCTCAGTTATCATAATTCAATGAAAACCCACACCACCAATTACACCAACACTTTAATAGAAATCGCAGAAGATTCTCCGGTTTCCAAAGCAGTGATTCCGGTGGTGAAGAATGACAAGAAAACGATTGCCAATTATCATTTCGAAAAGCTATCGAAAAAGCCTTTGAAATATACTTCGGACGAATTGCTGTTTGAGATTTTTGCAGAACGAAATGATATTTCGCCTTCGGAGTTTGAAGAAGAGAAACAGAAGTTCTTTTCAAAAGGACAAGCTTGCCTGCGGACTTCGCCTTTGGCTAAGAAAAATGGATTCGGGATTTTTCATAATAAGGATTCTAAAGTCCAATTAATTCCGGCTGAATCTGATGATTATCAAAAATTATTGGCGGATGATTCTGTGAAGAAAGTTAAGGCAATGAAGTCTAAAAAGTGATTTTATCATTATCTAAGCTAAACTCCGACTCTTATTTTTATACGAACCCAGCGTTTTGCTTTTCTTATTTTTGAAGTAATGAGACAGGTGGCTTTCGTCCGTAAACCCAAACTCATAAGCAATTTGCTTGATGGTATTTTGCCCGGATTCCATTCTTCTTTCTATCAAAGCCATCCGATAATCATTGACATAATCGCGGTAGGAAACTTCGAAGTTCCGCTTGAAATAAGCACTGAAATAAGTCGGCGAAATATTGAAATGGTAAGCGATATTTTTGATTCGAATCGTCTCCGGCTGGTAGATATTCTGATGAATGTACGAAATCACATCTTCCTTGTTCTGAAGTCCAACATCCAACCTGATGTCCATTTTGGAAGTCGCTTCTTTTATCAATCCGAAAATCGACAGAATCTGATAAAAAACAATCGGCGACGTGGAAACATCTTTTCTGCAATTGTAAGAAAGGATATTTTCAATCGTTTTTTTTAGAATCGTCTTGCAAGGTTCTGTGAAGATAAGTTTTTTCTCTTTCAGAACTTGTTTTCGCATCACATTTTCGGGAGAATTCATAGCGAAAGAATCTGGCGAAAGGTGTTTGTTGCCTTTGAAATAATCGTCTGTGAACTTGATGAAGATCAATCTTGAATATTTATTGTACTCGAAATAATGCTGGTCATCAGGCGAAATCAGGAAAAGGTCGCCACATTTGTACGGCAGAATAATGTTGTTGATATGATGATTGCCATTTCCTTTCATAACATAAATCATCTCATAATAAGTATGACTGTGAGCAGGATGACCAAAATCCTCGCCTTCCAAATCACTAATCACCAAAGACTCAAACTGCAGCTTTTTCACAATATTAAATTAAGTTTAAATTCATTACGATAGCATAAAAATACAATTATTTGAATTAATTGTACAAGCTAAAAATTTTATTTTTTCACAACATTTGTAAAGAGATTTCAAGGCATAAAAATTGGAACTTAATATTTAAATTTAATCGAAATCATCAACAAATGGAATACAGGAAATTAGGACACAGCGATTTGGAAGTTTCAGCAATCACTTTCGGAGCGTGGGCGGCCGGCGGATGGATGTGGGGAAGCACAGACAGAAACGAAGCCATCGAAGCAATAAAAGCCTCTTATGATGTCGGCGTAACGTCTATCGACACTGCGCCAATCTACGGACAAGGAACGAGCGAAGAAATTGTGGGCGAAGCTATCAAAGACATTTCTAGGGACAAGGTTCAAATCCTCACCAAATTCGGAATGCGTTGGGATCTGGACAAAGGAACTTTGGCGATGAATAGCAAAAATAACGAGGGTCGGGATATCGACATTTACAAATACGCCGGAAAAGAAAGCATCATTTTCGAATGTGAGCAAAGTTTGAAAAGATTAGGAACAGATTACATCGACCTTTATCAAATCCATTGGCCAGATGTTACAACACCAATTGACGAGACTTTCGAAGCCGTTTCAAGATTGATTGAGCAAGGAAAAGTCCGTTTCGCTGGCGTTTGCAATTACAATGCGAAACAAATGGCTGAAGCAGAGAAAACCTTGAAACTGGTTTCCAATCAGATTCCATTCAGTATGGTGAATCGTGGCATTGAGAACGAAACAGTTCCTTATTGCATCGAAAATAACAAATCTATTTTGGCTTACAGTCCTTTGGAAAGAGGTTTATTGACTGGGAAAATCACTTCAGATTACAAATTCCAGGAAGGCGATCACAGAGCAGGTCATCCTCATTTCCAATCGGATTTTATCAAAAAAACCAATGAACTTCTGGACAAAATCAGACCGATTGCCGACGAGCATAATTCGACGATTGGACAATTGGTTCTGCGTTGGACGATTGAAAGACCCGGAATTACGATTGCTTTGGCTGGCGCAAGAAATGCAGAACAAGCCGTTCAAAATGCAAAATCGATTGACATTAAACTTTCAAAAGAAGAAATTGATAGTATTAACAAATTGGTCAATGTTTTTTAATCATTCAATTCAAAAAAAATGGAATATAGATTTCTAGGAAAATCAGGACTCAAAGTTCCGGTTCTAAGTTTCGGAACGGCAACTTTCGGTGGAGAAGGTGATTTCTTCAAAGCCTGGGGAAATACACAAGTGGATGAAGCTAAAAAACTCATTAACATTTGTATGGATGCCGGCGTCAATTTCTTTGATACGGCTGACATTTATTCTGACGGAAAATCGGAGGAAGTTCTCGGAAAAGCGATTGAAGATATTTCCCGCGATAAACTTATTTTATCTACGAAATCAACTTTCACATTTGGTGAAGGTCCAAATAATCAAGGTTCTTCCCGACTCCATATTTTGAAACAAATCGAAGGTAGCCTGAAACGCCTCGGAACAGATTACATCGACGTATATCATATGCACGGCTTCGACGGAAACACGCCGATTGAAGAAACTTTGAAAGTATTAGACGAATTGGTGACAAGTGGAAAAGTCCGCTATATCGCCTGTTCCAATTTCTCTGGCTGGCATCTGATGAAATCTATCGGAATTTCAGAAAAATATGGATGGAGCAAATATATTGCGCATCAAGTCTATTATTCCTTGGCAAACCGCGATTACGAATGGGAATTGATGCCACTCGGATTAGACCAAAACGTCGGTTCGATTATTTGGTCGCCATTAGCGTCTGGAAGATTGAGCGGAAAGCACGGCCGAAACAAACCAGTTCCACAAGACGGGCGGATTGCTCAAGGCGGAAGTCCTGTTCCTGAAGCGGTTGTTGAGGAAGATATTTTTTACAACACGATTGATGCTTTGGAAGAAGTTGCCGGCGAAGTTGGAAAGACAGTTGCTCAGGTCGCGTTGAATTGGTTGTTGCAACGTCCAACTGTTTCCAGCATTATTATTGGTGCGAGAAATGAGGAACAATTGAAGCAAAACCTGGAAGCAGTCGGCTGGAATCTGACGCGTGAACAGGTTGAAAAACTGGACAAAGCCAGTGAAGTTCCACCGACTTATCCTCATTGGCATCAATGGAAAAATAAAAGTCTGAATCCAACACCTGATTTTTACAGCCATTTGAAATAAGTTTAAAACTATGAAAGACTTCAAAACCACCTATTTCTTTTTAAGATTGCCAGTTGCGCTTTCCATCTTTGGTCACGGCTTGGTACGAATACCAAAATTGCAAATCTTCACGGAAGGAATGGTAAAATCTATGGAAAAATCAGCGATTCCTGAGAGTTTGCTGACGCCGTTCGGATACTTTATTCCGATTGCAGAATTTCTGATTGGATTGGTTTTATTAATTGGATATCAAACCAAATATACCATTTATGCTGGCTTGGCGCTGATGGGACTTTTGGTTTTCGGAAGTGCCTCGGTGGAAAATTGGACTGGGATTGAAGCGCAATTGGTACATTCGATTTATTTGGGTGGATTGCTTTGGTATTGGGAAAAACACAGACCAGATTCAACTCATTAATTATCAAAAATTAAATTATGAAATTAATAAAAATAATAGCGTTTCTGATTTTATCAATTAATTATTCGATGGCTCAAAACCGGCCGGTTCTGGATATTATGCTGACGAATTATGAATATCCTTACAAAGTCAGTTTCCTGAATTTTAAAAGCCAGAATCAGGATTTGAAAATGGCTTATATGGACATCAAACCTAGTAAAGCAAACGGAAAAACGGTTGTTCTGCTTCACGGCAAGAACTTTAATGGTGCTTATTGGAAAACTACGGTTGACGCTTTGACCAAAGAAGGTTTCAGAGTAATTGTTCCAGACCAGATCGGTTTCGGGAAATCATCAAAACCTACAGAATATCAATTCACTTTTCAACAATTAGCTCAGAATACAAAAGCTGTTTTGGATGAATTAAAAATTGATAAAATTTATCTCCTCGGACATTCGATGGGCGGAATGGTGGCAACACGATTTACATTAATGTACCCTGAAACGGTTGAGAAATTAATTCTTGAAAATCCAATCGGACTGGAAGATTGGAAACTGGTTGCGCCTTACACTTCCATCGATAAAAATTACGAAACAGAACTGAAAGCTGATTACGAATCCACGAAAAAATATCAAAACGGATTCTATTACGACAACAAATGGAAACCGGAGTATGACGAATGGGTTTACCTTTTAACAGGTTGGACAAAGGCGCCAGATTATCCAAAAGTAGCTTTAGTAAACGCAAAAACCTCAGATATGATTTTCACACAACCTGTGGTTTATGAATTTCAAAATTTGAATGTTCCAACGTTGTTAATCATCGGAACGCGAGACAGGACGGCAATTGGAAAAAATAATGTGAAAGACCCAGAAGTGGCCTCGAAAATGGGACAATATCAAATCCTTGGGAAAGAAACTCAGAAAAAAATCAAAGGTTCAAAATTGGTAGAACTCGATAATGTGGGACATCTTCCGCACATTGAGGTTTTTGACCAATTCATCAAACCTGTAAAAGAATTTTTAAAACAATAAATTATCAAAATGAAAAAAGTAAATATTAAAAATACAGACTTAGAAATCGCTCCAATCAATTTTGGAGGTAATGTATTCGGATGGACTTTGGATGAGAAAGAATCTTTTAATATTCTGAATAAATTTGAAGAAGGTGGATTTAATTTCATCGATACAGCGGACACTTATTCCTGGTGGGTAAACGGAAAAGGCGGACAATCCGAGGAAATCATCGGAAAATGGATGAAGGAAAAGAAAAACCGACAAGACATCGTTCTTGCCACAAAAGTGGGTTCAGAAACCAAAGAACACGGCTTTGATATCAGCAAAAAACACATCCTGAAATCTGTAGACGAATCTCTGAAACGTCTCGGGACAGACCATATCGATTTGTATTACACACATTTTGATGATAAAGTAACGCCCGTGGAAGAAACACTTTCTGCTTACGACGAAATCATCAAAGCTGGAAAAGTTAGATATATCGCAGCATCCAACATTTCACCAGAGAGATTGATTGAATCTTTTGAAGTTGCTGAGAAAAATAATTTGCCAAAATATGTTGCGCTTCAGCCTCATTATAATTTGGTGGAAAGAGAAAAATTCGAAACGGAATACGCATCATTAGTTGAAAAATACGGATTGAGCGCTTTCCCTTATTGGTCTTTGGCGGCAGGATTCTTAACTGGAAAATACAGAACCGAAGAAGATTTTGAGAAAACAACCCGAGGCGCCGGCATCAAGAAATATTTTGATAATAAAGGAAAAGCAGTTTTGACTGCACTTGATAAAGTTTCAGAAAAACATCAATCTCAACCTGCAACTGTGGCGTTGGCTTGGTTGTTGGCAAATCCGCTAATCACAGCGCCAATCGTAAGTGCGACGAGCGAAAGACAATTGCAAACCATTTTCGATGCGCCAAAATTGAGTTTAGATTCCGAAGATTTGGAAATCCTTAACCAAGCTTCGAAATAAGCGATGTCAGAAGTGCAATCACAACTTGGCAAAGGTCAGGTTCTTGGAATGGCTGTTGTCGCGGGAATTAGCGTTTCAAATATTTATTTTGCTCAGCCAATTCTCCATCAAATCGCTGAAAGTTTTGGTGTTCCTGAAAGTAAAATGGGAATAATGGTAGGTCTTGGACAAGTTGGTTATGGCGCTGGACTTTTAACCTTGGTTCCGCTGGGCGACAAGGTTGATAGGAAAAAATTAATATTGACTTTACTGGGAACTTTATTCTTTGTCTTAATTGCAATCGGGTTGGTTTCCAATTATTACTTCATCTTTTTATTCAGTTTATTGTTGGGATTGACGGCGGTCGCGGCTCAGGTTATCTTGCCAATGGCGGCGGAATTATCAGGCAACGAAAAAGGAAAAAATGTCGGGATTATTTTCACTGGAATTCTTGTCGGAATATTGATGGCAAGGGTTTTCAGTGGATATATTTCGGAATGGAGCAGTTGGAAAATGGTGTATTATCTTTCGGCTGGATTCACGGTTTTCTCTTTGGCTTTTGTCTATTTCAAATTGCCGAGTGTAAAACCGACGTTCAAAGAATCTTATTTTAAATTGATTTCGTCTTCGTTTTATCAATTAAAGCGATTTCCACAATTGCGGTTTATGGCTTTACTTGGCGGAATTGCGTTTGCGGTATTTTGCTCTTTCTGGACGACTTTGACATTTTTATTAGTTGAAAGACCTTACAATTACAGTTCGGACACGATTGGACTTTTCGGAATGTTGGGAATTGCTGGTGCCTTGGTTGCGCCATTGATTGGTAAAGCTTCTGACAAAGGCGATTCCAGATACACACAATTGATTGCAAGTGTCATCTTGTTAATAGGCTCAGTTGTAATTTTTCTGTTTCCAAGTTATTTAACTTCAATTATTATCGCCGTTATTTTCATTGATGTTGGCGTTCAGTCCATCCAAGTCACGAATGTTGCATTGATTTACAGACTTGATGAAAAAGCGAACAGCAGAATCAACACGATTTATATGACTTCTTACTTTGTTGGTGGCGCTTTGGGAACTTTCATTGGGCTCAAATGCTGGGAACTTGGTGGTTGGCATTATGTTGGAATTCAACTCGTGGTATTCAGTTTAGTTGTACTTTTAATGAATCTAATGAACGTCATCAAGCAGAAGAAAATTAATCAAACAAAATCTTAAAATATGAAACTTTCACTCACATTATTCGCTGTGTTCCTCGGAATGCAACTTACATTAGCCCAAAAATTAAAATCCGTTGCTTACCAGGACGGCACTCAAAAATTAAACGGATTAGTTACTTCCAACGCAGGAAAGAAACTTCCAGGAGTTCTGATATTACCAGCATGGAAAGGCATCGATGATGAGGCAAAAAATACAGCACTTGAATTAGAAAAACAAGGCTACATCGCTTTCGTCGCAGATATTTATGGTGAAGGAAATATTCCTGCTGATAACGCAGCTGCTGCAAAAATCGCCGGAACTTACAAACAGGATTACAAAGCTTATCAACAAAGAATTTCTGTCGCATTAGAAGAACTGAAAAAGCAAGGCGCAAACCCTGAAAAAATTGCTGTCATCGGTTATTGTTTCGGTGGAACTGGCGCTTTGGAAACGGCAAGAGCTGGATTCCCAGTTGCTGGCGTTGTTTCTATTCACGGCGGTTTGGCAAAAGGAAATGACAGACTAAATGTTCCCATCAAAACCAAAGTACTTGTAGAAAATCCTGCAGACGACGAAAGTGTAAAACCAGAAGATATGACCAATCTGATTGCGGAATTTAAAGCCGGAAAAACAGATTTTCAAATCATCACTTACGCCAATTCCAAACATACTTTCACCAGTCCGGAATCTCCGGATTATAATGAAGTAATGGCGAAACGTGCTTGGAATCACACGTTGACTTTCCTTAAAGAAATTTTAAAATAGAAGTCAGACTTTAGATATTAGAAGTTAGAAAGACAGCCATCAAAGCTGTCTTTTTTTATTTTTTGATAATTAATGAAACGATATCCTGTAACACTTTCTGAGACACGAAGTTCATAAAGTCAATCCTTTCCAGATGTGGAAGAAAAAGCTTTGAAGTCGTTTCTTCATTACCAATTCTGATGGTATAAAAAACGGTTCCTATATCTTTCCCATCCTCGCCTTTTCCTGGGCCGGCAACACCTGTGGTAGAAATCGCAATATGAGTTTTGAAAAGATTCTGGCAACCTTTTGCCATTTCCGAAGCCACTTGTTCACTCACAACCGTGAATTCCTCAATAGTTTTTGGATTGACATTAAGAATATCGATTTTTTTATCTGTGGCATAAGTCACTATACCGCCAAAGAAATATTTTGAACTTCCTGCGACTGACGTGATAAGTTTTGACAATTCTCCTCCAGTACAACTTTCCGACACAGATAAAGTTAAATTTTTATCGATGAGCAATTCGCTTAGGATTTTCTCGATTTTATCTTCGTGTGTGGCGATGATGTTTTCTCCGATGATTGGAATTAATTTTTGAATCTCAGTTTCCAATTCCTGCTCTAAAATTTCCTGAGCACTTCCCGAAGCGGTCAATCTTAATTTCACCCTTGTTCCAATTGGTAAATAAGACAACGCGATATGTTTGGGTAAAGCCAATTCCCAACTTTCAATATTTTCTGAGAGAATACTTTCCGGAACATCCACAACAGAAACGATTCTCGTCACAATGTGGTCTAATGATAATTTTTCTTTCAAAAATGGTATAATCTGGTCTTTTACCAAAGGTTTCACTTCGTAAGGAACACCTGGCAAACTGAAACAAAAAGTTCCATTTTTCTCCAAAACCATACAAGGCGCAGTTCCGAAATGATTAAGGAAAACCTCCGCTTTTGATAAAATAACAGCCTGGTCTTTGTTATGTTCCAAGATCCAAAGTCGGTTTCTTTTTTCGAGGTAAGCTCGCAAATGTTCGTAAACTTTATCAGAAAAAACCAATTCGTCTTGGAAAAACTCAGCGTACGCTTTCTTGGTAATATCATCTTTGGTCGGGCCCAATCCGCCAGTCGTGAAAACCACATCTGCCATCTCAAATGCTTTTCCCAACGTCGAAACAATTGCACTTTCATCATCTGGAATGGTGAAGATGGAAGTCACTTTCACACCAATTTCTTTGAGTTGTGTGGCAATGAAATTGGAATTGGTATCCACGGTATTTCCAGAGAGAATTTCATCTCCGATTGTGATTAGAACGGCTGTTTTCATAAGAGCAAATTTCGGGAATAATTCAATTCTAAAATTAAGTTTTTAAATAAAATTCCAAACATTTTTATAATTATCTTTGATTAAAATTGAGGAATGAAACCATCTTTCTGGAAAAACTACAGCAACATCATCCTGCTCCTTATCGGAATTTTCATCGGAAGCCTCGTGGGAATTTTCATGCCTGATTTTGTCGTTTACCTAAAACCAATCGGTGACATTTTCCTCAACCTTCTTTTCGTTACGGTAATTCCGCTCGTATTCTTTGCAATTGTTTCAGCTATTTCAGGCATTGAACAGCAGAATCAATTGGGAAAAATCATCGGCACAATGGTTTTGACTTTCCTCAGTTTCATCTTGATTTCCGCCACGTTTTGCATTGTGATGGTTTATCTTTTTCCTACAGAAACACCTAGCAATATTCACGAAGCCATCACAGAAAACCTGCAGTCTGAAACCAATATCAACGACCAAATCGTAGGATTCTTCACCGTCAGTGAGTTTTATCATTTATTCTCAAGACAAAATATGCTGGCACTTTTGGTCTTTTCTTTTTTGGTCGGGATTTCCATTAGAAAATCTGGCGAAATGGGAAAGGTTTTTCAAAACTTCATCCTCTCCGGAAACGAAGTGATGAAACAGCTTTTGCTATTAATTATGAAAGTCGCACCTATCGGATTAGGCGCTTATTTCGCCTACCAAGTAGGAACTATTGGACCTCAGCTTTTCGGATTTTACGCAAAACCTTTAGGACTTTATTATATTGCCGGAACTATTTATTTCATCCTATTCTTCAGTTTATATGCCTTCGTTTGGAAAGGTGGAAAAGGCTTGAAAGCTTTTTGGAAAGAAAGTCTTTTGCCAACAGCAACTGCCATCAGCACTTGTAGCAGTTTAGCAACAATGCCAGTAGCCATCGAGGCTGCTAAAAGAATGGGCGTTCCCGCATCCATCGCAAACGTTGTTATTCCGATTGGAACTACGATTCACAAAAACGGTTCCTCCATTTCATCCATCATCAAAATTTATGTCGCATTCCAACTCCTGGGCTGGAATTTCTTTGAACCAATGAATCTCATAATGGCTCTCGGCATCACCGTTTTCGTCAGCGCAGTAGCTGGCGGAATTCCGAATGGTGGCTATATCGGTGAAATGTTGATGATTTCGGTTTACAAAATCCCGCCCGATGTCGTTCCAGCGGTTATTATCATCGGAACTTTGGTGGATCCATTGGCGACGGTTCTGAATTCCGTTGGAAACATTTTGGCATCGATGATTGTCTCAAAGTTCGTAAAAGTAGAAACCGTCTGAATTTTTAGGAGCTATTTCCCGCTATTCACTATATCTTTTTTGCTTTCAGAACTTTTGGTCTTCGAAAGAAAGTTGGTACAAAAAGCAAAAAAGGATGCCGTTCCTATCGGGGCTATGTCACGATTCTAAAATCTATTCACTTCGCTTTATAGGTTCCAAATTTTCCAATTCTTCCGCCGTGAAAAGTCTGTAATGAACCTTGAATGTCTTTCCCAAAGGCGTTTCCAAAGAAAATCCGCCCGGACCCCAACCATCCAAAACATCCAACGTAAAATGTGCATATTTCCAATATTCGAAAAGGTCGCGGTCTAGCCAAAATTCAAATCCATTGATGGTGCCGATCATTGCGTCATTCATCCTCGGAAAATAGCCGCCTTTTTCGAAACATTGTGGTTGCGTACCTTCGCAACAGCCTCCAGCTTGGTAAAACATCAGTTCGCCGTGTTTTTTCTCGAGTTTCCAAATGACTTCCATCGCCTCGTCGGTTACGGAAAGTCTTGAGATTTTATCTTTAGTTTCCATTTTTTTATTTTAAAGTTAAACAAAACCCGGCGAAAAATTCTACCGGGTTCAGAGTATTTACAGGTCTATATACTTTAATTAAAACAACATTATCTTAGAAGAAGCCTAATTTGTTCTTGTTGTAAGAGATCAGCATATTTTTGGTTTGGCGGTAATGATCCAGCATCATTTTATGATTCTCTCTACCAATCCCCGACTGCTTGTAACCCCCAAAAGGCGCACCAGCAGGATAAGCGTGGTATTGATTGACCCAAACTCTACCCGCTTCTACGTGTCTCGGGATATTATATAATTGATGGGCGTCACGCGTCCAAACACCTGCTCCAAGACCATAGATTGTGTCATTTGCAATCTCCAAAGCTTCCGCTTCATCTTTGAAAGTCGTGAAAGCCACAACTGGTCCGAAAATCTCTTCCTGGAAGATTCTCATTCTGTTGTTTCCTTTGAAGATGGTTGGTTTGATGTAGTATCCTTCTTCCAGACCTTCAATCTCGTTTACGTCACCACCAGTAAGGACTTCCGCACCTTCTTCTTTCCCCAATTTCAGGTAACCCATAATTTTATCTTTCTGGATTTTTGAAGCCTGAGCGCCCATCATTACGGTTTTGTCCAATGGATTTCCGATTTTGATAGCCTCAGTTCTTTCAATCACTTTTGCAATGAAAGCGTCTGCGATATCTTCCTGAACCAACAATCTCGAAGGACAAGTACAAATCTCACCTTGATTTAAGGCAAACATTACTGCGCCTTCTACGGCTTTATCAAGAAACTCATCGTCAGCATCCATTACTGAATTGAAGAAAATGTTAGGTGATTTACCTCCCAATTCCAAAGTTACCGGGATGATATTTTCTGTCGCATATTGCATCACCATTCGTCCAGTTACAGTAGAACCTGTGAAGGCTGCCTTATTGACTTTCGGATTCGTAACCAATGCTCTTCCTAATTCCGCTCCGAAACCATTGACGATGTTCACGACTCCTGCCGGAAGCAAGTCGCCAATCAATTCCATCAAAACCATAATAGATATCGGTGTACTTTCTGCTGGCTTCAAAACCACGCAATTACCTGCGGCCAAAGCTGGAGCGAGTTTCCAAACCGCCATTAGGATTGGGAAGTTCCAGGGAATAATTTGTGCAATCACACCAAGTGGCTCGTGAACAATCAATGAAACGGTGTCTTTGTCCAACTCATTGTGAGAACCCTCTTCTGCTCTAATTACTGATGCAAAATATCTGAAATGGTCAATAGCCAAAGGAATATCGGCTGCCAAAGTTTCTCTCACAGCTTTACCATTATCAATTGTTTCTACTGTTGCGATGTATTCCAGGTTTTGCTCGATTCTGTCAGCGATTTTATTTAGAATGATGCTTCGTTCTGTTGCGGAAGTATATTTCCAGGTTTTGAAAGCTTCTGCTGCAGCGTTGACTGCGTTTTCCAAATCTTCTTTGTTGGAATGTACAGCTTGTGTAAAAACTTGTCCGTTAATCGGAGAAATAACATCGAAATACTGTCCGCCTGCTGACGGCACAAATTTTCCGCCGATGTAATTATCATATTTAGCTTTGAATTCAGGCCAGGCCAAAGTGGTTGAGTTTTGTTTTTGTTCTGCTGTTGTACTCATAATAATATTTTATTTTATTAATACCGAATTAATATTTGATTAAGGCTAAGTTAATTCTGTATTTAATAAAGATTATAGCACAATCGTCTAAAAAAACTGTAAAATCCTATTTTTATAATACTTTATTGTTCATTAACAAAAATTGTGACTGAGATTAATTTTAAAATATTATATTTGATAAACAAGAAGTTATAAATCTTGAATCTATGAATTCAAATCATTTTCAACTTAACAAACCCAGCCTGACGCACGAAAACCGACTGAATACTTTGGTAGAAAATCAAACCAAGTTCAGTTTAAATAATTGTGAATTCAGTATTTATGAAACGCACAAGGCGGCTTACGATGTGAAACTGCATTTTGAGCATTTGGCGTTTACGGGAATGTTGCGAGGAAGGAAATGGATGAAGCTTCAGGACAAAAGCAATTACTTCGAATATCTTCCAGGAGAAAGTGTTTTAGTAGCACCGGGCGAAACAATGGTCATCGATTTTCCGGATGCAGATGAGCAGCCTTCGCAATGTGTTTCTTTAACTTTGAATCCGGAATTTGTTCAGGAATCGCTGGATCATTTGAACTTCAATGCAACGAAAGTGGATGATTCTTCGAAATGGAATATTTCTCTGGATGAGTTTTATTTGCTTAACAGTAAAGCTTTGGCTTCAGCGACAAACAATATTATGAGGATTGCGATGGACGATAATTCGCATAAAGATGTGATTGCTGATTTTGCTTTGAAGGAATTATTGATAAGGCTAATGCAAACTCAAGCGAGAAACTTGGTTGAGAAAAATACTTTGAAGAATCAATCAAGAATTGGTTTTGTTGCAGATTTTATCAAGAAGAATCTTCATCAGAAATTATCCATCGATGTGATTGCAAAAATGGCTTACGTCAGCAAATCGAATTTCTTCAAAATGTTCAAACAGGAATTAGGACTTTCTCCTAATGAGTTTATCATCCAAGAGAGAATCAAGAAAGCGAAGGAATTATTGAGCCAGCAGAATTCGGTGAGCGAAACTGCTTTCAGTACTGGATTTTCTGACACGAATTATTTCATCCGTGTTTTCAAACAAATGGAAGGTGTAACACCGAAAATCTTTCAGAACAAAAAATTAATTTGAAGTTAGTAGTTAGTTATAGATATTTCAAAAGAGAACGAGCAGAAATTTCTGCTCGTTTTCGATTTTAGGTTTAGACTAGATGATTTAATGATTAATTATAGTGTCACTCCTACGGAGCTCAAATTCCGTTGCATAATTGTTTGCTACAAACATTTCACTCCTACGGAGTTTTATTTTTGATAACTGTAATATCTCGCACCCTTTAAAACTGGACTTTCTTTCTCAATCTTTGTCAATCCAAAACCTTTGTAATTTTGATTAACCGATGAATCTAATTGTTTACGGTGTAACTTTTCGTAAGTTTCAAAATCGATTGGCAATCTGTTTTTCAGTTCCTCAAAAAGGTTCCATTTTTCTACGACAGATTTCCATTCTGGGGAAACTTTGCCGACGAAAACTTTTGATTTGGAACCGCTTCCGTAAGCTAAGAAACCGATTTCTTTTTCTGATAAATCTTCATTTTCATTGAACGAAGTTTGCAAAGCTGAAAGTAAAGCCATAAAAATAGAAGCTGTGTACATATTTCCAATCTCGGAAGATGCGCGTTGAGATTTCTCAATTTTTTCATTAATGAAATTGATGTAGTCTTCGGATTTTGCGATGGCTTTTTGTTTCTCTGCATCAGAATAATCTAGATGATTTTCTAAACTATAAATCTCAGTAAAAACTCTTTTCCCATGGAAAGCGTAAGGCAAATGGAAAATCAAATATCGCCAATCTTCGTAAGGCCTTACGGTAAAAGTCTGGTCTTTGTAATGCTCATAGGCTTCACGGATTCTGTCCTGATAACACTGATTGGAATATTGACCATCGAAAACCGGCTCGTCTGTAAAAACTTCAATTTTATCAGGGAAATTTTCCGGAGCAGCTGGAAAATTATCTTTTGAAAAATGACGTCTTGGTTTGAAGAAATCGAAAACGCTTTCTGTGGCAACGCCCCAATTGTTATCAATTTCAATTAATTTTGGATTGGCTGAAACCAGTAAAGCTACCGCACCACCGCCTTGTGTATATTCTCCAGATGAAGCCAACTCGTATTTTGCATAATCACTGGCGATTACAACAGCTTTTTTTGTAGGATTTGCTCTTACAAAATCTAACGAATTATGAAGTGCATCAACTGCTCCAACACAGGCAAAAGTCATATCAACAACGTCACAATTTTTAAAACTTCTTGCACCAAATTCTTCGGTTAAGAATTCTTCTACCATTTGAACAGCGTAAGTTGCTGTTGGTTTTGCGGAGTCCAAAGCACTTTCAGTTCCGAGATAAACTCTGGAAATCTCTTTCGGATTGAGATTATAATCCTGAATCAATTTGAGTAAAGCTTCTGCTGCGAAAGTGGCGGAATCTTCGTGAACATCCGGTAAAGCCATTTTGTGCAGACCCAAACCTTTTTCCAATTTTGCCTGTTCTATTCCTCTTTTCTCAGCAAGGTCCTTGATTTCTAAATATAAAGAAGGCACATAAAAACTGGCCGCATCAACTCCGAATTTCGTCATTTTAAAAATTTTAAGACACGAATTTAGAGATTTTCCGGCGGATTTTGGGTGTGTCTTGGGGAGAAATTTATCATTAATCTCAAGTTAAATTCAATCAATGAAAAACCCCATCAATATTAATTAATGAGGTTTTCTTCATATCAAAATCAAAAATGCACTACTGCATTAATTATGCAAAACTTTCATCGTGTTGAGAAAGATCCAAACCGATGTTTTCGGAATCTTCTGCAACTCTCAATGGGATTATCATATCAGTTAATTTATACAATACTAATGAGCCTAAGAATGTAAATGCAGAAACCAAAACCAAAGCCATCATGTGATGCGCAAACACACCAAAACCGCCGTGAAGCAGACTTGCGTTCTCTCCTTGAGCCAAAATCGCTGTTAGAATCATTCCCATAATTCCGCCAACACCGTGACAAGCGAAGACATCCAAGGTATCGTCCACTTTTTTCAGACGTTTCCAGTTGCACATCAGATTTGAAACAATTGCTGAAATAAATCCTATAAAAATAGCGTGAGGAAGCGTCACGAAACCTGCAGCCGGCGTAATAGCGACTAAACCTACAACGGCTCCGATACAAGCGCCTAAAGCGGAAACTTTTCTTCCATTAACTCTGTCAAAAAATATCCATGATAACATTGCTGTTCCGGACGCAATCGTCGTTGTTCCGAAAGCCATCGCAGCAGTTGCATTGGCCGCCAAAGCCGAACCCGCATTGAAACCAAACCAGCCAAACCAAAGCATTCCGGTTCCAAGAATTACAAATGGAATATTCGAAGGCTCGTGGTGTGGATTTTTTCTTTTGCCGATCATCATTGCTCCTGCTAAAGCCGCAAATCCTGCACTCATGTGAACCACTGTTCCACCTGCGAAATCCTTTACGCCAAAATATTTATTCAATAATCCGTCCGGGTGCCAAACCATATGACACAATGGTGTGTAAATGATTATACTGAATAAAACCATAAATAATAAATAGGAAATAAATCTTACACGTTCTGCAAAAGAACCTGTGATCAGGGCTGGCGTGATGACCGCAAATTTCATTTGGAACAATGCAAAAAGAACAAACGGAATCGTAGAAGCCATTTTACTATGAGGCAAAACGCCAACGTTGTTGAAAAACATGTAAGTTGTTGGATTCCCTATCAATCCGTAATGTTCGCCATTGACTGTGATTCCAATAGATTCTCCAAAAGACAAACTGAATCCCACAACAACCCAAACAATACTAATCACTCCCAAAGCAATAAAACTCTGGAGCATTGTAGAGATCATATTCTTCTTCCCGACCATTCCGCCGTAAAAAAATGAAAGTCCTGGCGTCATCAATAAAACCAAACCGGACGAAGCTAAAATCCACGCAACGTCTGCTCCTACAATACTATCTTCCCCAAGAAAAGTTCCAGGTAAGGGTGAAGAAATCTGCTCCGGCCAGAAAAGTGCTGCGATGGAAATGATACTAATTATTACAAAAGAAATGATCCAACGTTTCTCGATTTTCATTTTTAAAATTTTAACCCTGCAAATATATGGGGTTAATTTCAAAAATCACATATTTAAACAATGAAACCCTAATAATTTTTGTAGATAATAAATTAGTATTGTTAAAATTATTTAAATAATAATCAGGCACTGGATTTGCAATACACTAAAAAAATCAAGCTATGAGATCAGACATTCCAAAAACAGACAGCGAAACCAACAAAGGTCCTATGATTGCAATTATAGTAGTTGTAGCATTATTCCTTTTAGGATATTTTGCCTATATGATGTTCATCCCGCAACAAGTGGAAAATATGAACAAAACCGAAAACATACAGCCGGTAGAACAAAAAGTAAAAGACTCCATATAGGAGTCTTTTTTTATTTTTAAATCTGATTTTAAATATTAGTGAATATGCTTCTCAGCGTGATAGGAACTTCTTACCAAAGGCGAACTTTCTACGTGGCGGAAACCTAAATTTCTTGCAAAATCACCATATTCATCAAATTGTTCCGGTGTGATAAAACTTTTCACAGGAAGATGTTTTTTAGTCGGCTGAAGATATTGCCCCATTGTAATGACGTCAACATTTGCATTTCTAATGTCTTCAATTGTTTGGAAAACCTCATCTCTGGTTTCACCTAAACCTAACATTACACCAGTTTTTGTACGATTTTGTCCAGCTTCTTTCAAATATCTTAAAACTTCAAGACTTCTTTCATATTTTGCCTGGATTCTCACTTCTCTTGTCAGACGTTTTACGGTTTCCATATTGTGAGAAATTACTTCCGGTGCCACTTCTACCATTCTGTCAAGATGTTTTGTAATGCCTTGAAAATCCGGAATCAAAGTTTCCATTGTAGTTCCAGGAGAAATCCTACGAACTGCATTTACGGTTTCACCCCAAAGGATTGATCCCATATCTTTCAAATCATCACGGTCAACCGAAGTTAGAACAGCGTGTTTGATTTTCATTAATTTGATAGAACGTGCTACTTTTTCCGGTTCGTCCCAGTTGACATCCAAGGGTTTTCCGGTTTTCACACCGCAAAATCCACAGCTTCTGGTACAGATATTTCCAAGGATCATAAAAGTTGCTGTTCCCTCGCCCCAGCATTCGCCCATATTCGGGCAGCTTCCGCTTTGGCAGATCGTGTTCAGCTTATATTTATCTACCAAATGTCTGAGTTCGCGGTAATTCTTACCAGTCGGTAATTTTACGCGGATCCATTTTGGTTTTTGAATGGCTGTATCTTGTTGAATTAAATCCTCCATTTTGATCTTAAATTTAAAAATCGGTTTCGTCTTCTTTTAATAATTCGGCCAAGATCTTTTTGGCGCGCATTATTCTCACTTTTGTATTGGCAACAGAAAGATTAAGTTCTTCTGCTATTTCTTTGATGCTTTTTTCCTCAAAAAACCGGAGACGGATAATATCCTGATTTTTAGCATCCATTGTTTCTATAATTTTGATGATCTTTTGCTGGTCTTCCTCCGATATTAATAATTCCTCGGGAGATCTTGCAAATTCATTTTTAACGTCTTGTAAATTAGCGTTCGGGTCTTCATTTTCCCGACTTCGTTTTCTCCAGAAATCAATAATCGTGTTTTGTGCGATTGTAAGAATCCAGGTTTTGAACTGAAAACTGGGATCGAAAAGATCCAATTTATTCAGCACTTTTGAAAATACCGAAACTGTGATCTCATCCGCATCATTTTCATCTTTCACTTTGTTCATCACAAAAGAAAACACGTCTACCCAAAAAGAATTAATGAGTTGTGTCTGAGCCTTTTGATCTTTATCCCTGGCTTTTATGATGAGTGTAAGTAACTGATCTTCTTTCATTTTTTCGACGAACAAAGATAGGTATAATAATTAAAAAAATTCAACATTGAGAGATTGAGAGATTCTATAATTAATGAGCATTTTAGATTTAATTTAAAATAACATTTATCAAGATGAGGTTATCTTTAAAATAAGTAATTTTACAGGCTTAATTTTTGCAACAGAAAAATAATTAAAAGATTAATATTCAGAAATTTAAAATGAATAAACATATAAAATTTTATAAATACCAGGGAACAGGAAACGATTTTGTAATGATCGACAACAGAGATCTGGAATTCCCAAAAAGCACAGAACTCATAGAGAAGCTCTGCGACAGACGTTTCGGAATTGGTGGAGACGGTTTGATTCTCCTTGAAAATGATAAAAAATCGGACTTCAAAATGGTGTATTACAATTCCGATGGGAACGAAAGTACAATGTGCGGAAACGGCGGACGTTGTATTGTTGCATTTGCTCACTTCCTTGATATTTTCGAAGATAAAACGACGTTTGACGCGATTGACGGACTTCACAAAGCGGAGATCAAAAATGGAATTGTGAAACTTAAAATGATCGATGTAAATAACATCACTACTGACGGAAATGACTTTGTCCTTAACACTGGTTCGCCACATTATGTGAAGTATGTGGAAATGTTAAATAATTATAATGTTTTCAAAAATGGTAACGAAATACGAAATTCTGAAACTTATAAGAAAGAAGGAATCAATGTCAACTTCGTGGAAGCTGTTTCTGATAAAGAATTGTTTGTAAGAACTTATGAGCGTGGCGTAGAAGACGAAACCTATAGTTGTGGAACGGGCGTTACTGCTGCAGCTTTAACTTTTATGGATAAAAACAATCAAACTTCTGTCGGAGTCAAGGTTTTGGGAGGAAAACTAAAAGTTTATGCCTACAAAAATGGTGAAGAATTTAATAATATCTGGCTGGAAGGACCTGCAATTCAGGTTTTTAGCGGGAATATTTTTATTTAATTATTAATATAAACGTAACCATTGAAACATTTCGGAATGTAAGATTCCTCTTTTCTTTTTACTAATAAACTATGAAAAAAACAATTCTTATAATTTTTGCTGCGATCTTTTTGATTCTTGCGTTTTTCGGAGTCAGATTTTACAGCAAATATGTTGGAAACAATGTGGAAAAAGAAGGTTTCGTTCTGATTCCGCACAATGCAAAACCTCAGCAAATTATAGATTCGATTTCTCTTTACCTTAAGGACAAGGATAATTTCACGAGTATCGCGGAAGACAAAAAACTTGTTGAAAATTATAAACCAGGACGTTATGAATTGAAGTCCGGAATGAATAACCGTGAAATCGTGAATATGATTTTGGCTGGAAATCAAACCCCTAATTCTTTCCGAATCAAGGACTTTGATGATGTTTATCAAATGATTGGACGAGTTTCTAAGAAAACAGAGATCGATTCGACGAAATTTGCGAATCAATTAAATGAAATCGCAGTCAGCAAAGGTTACAGAAATGCAGAAGATCTCAAAAAATATTTCTTCAATAACACTTATGATTTCTTCTGGACAGTAACACCGAAAGAATTCTTTGAGAAATTCGAAAATGACTATAAAGATTTCTGGACTGCTGATAGAATTGCTAAAGAAAAAAAATCAGGACTTACCAGAGATCAGATTTACGCTTTAGCTTCCATTGTTTACAAAGAATCCGGCGGAAAACCAGATGAGCAGAAAACGATAGCAGGACTTTACTTGAATCGTTATAAAAAAGGAATGAAACTGCAAAGTGACCCAACTGTGATCTACGCTGTAAAGCAGGCGAGCAACTTTCATAAAGTCATCAAAAGGGTTTATTACAAAGATCTGAAAACGCCATCTGCTTACAATACTTATGCAAATAAGGGAATTCCGCCGGGGCCAATCTGTATTGTGGATAAGAATTCTCTGAATGCGGTTTTGGATGCAGAAAACAACAATTACATTTTTATGTGCGCCGATCCTGCGAGATTTGGCTATCATAAATTTACCGATAATGATGCGGAACATGCCATCAATGCGAAAGCCTACCAAGACTGGCTGAACAAAAAAGATATAAAATAAATGGAGCAACGGCTCAAAAATAAATAGAATGAAAAGAACGGAAATTGTAAGTGTATTTCAAAAGAGAGCTTTTGGTCTCGCCCTCACGATAGGAGCAGCCAGTTTTGTGATGGCACAGCAAAAAGTAAATATTACAGGGAATGTGAAAGATGCAAACGGCGCAATCGGCTATGCCTCTGTAACTTTCAAAAACCAACAAAATTCACAATTAAGCGATGCGGCACTGGCAGATGCAGATGGAAATTACAAACTCGAATTGGCGCCCGGAAGCTATGATGTGACTATTGAGGCTGTAGACTACAAAAAATTCACACAAACAATCCGAGTTGAAAAAGCCGGACCAATTGCACCTTTTGTGATTGTTTCCAATGGAAAAGCCAACCTGAACAACACAACGGAAATCCAGGGAGTTGTAATCACTGCTGCTTCTACAAAACCTTACAAAGTTGAGCTGGATAAGAAGACTTATGATGTAAAAAGTGATCTTACAGCTGTTGGAGGCAATCTGCAGGATGTTTTGCAAAATGTACCTTCAGTTTCTGTAGATACTGACGGAACGGTTTCCATGAGAGGTAGTTCAAATGTGAGATTTTTAATCAATGGAAAACCTTCCGCTCTACTCGGAATAGATGATGGTGCCAACGCATTACAGGCGATTCCTGCAGATCAAATCGACAGAATTGAAGTAATTACCAATCCTTCCGCAAAATATGATGCTTCAGGAACTGCGGGTATCCTTAATATTATTCTTAAGAAAACAACCAAGCTGGGTTTTAATGGAAGTGTAATTGGAACTTTAGGTTATTTACCAAAAACCAATCTTAATACCAACCTAAGCTGGAAAAAAGGAAATTGGAGCTGGTTCCTAAATGGCGGCGGTGGATATCAGGAAAATAAAAATACAAACAGATCAACCACAAATTACACTTCCGGAGATTTATTATCTTTTAACCAAAACAGTATCAGTGAGTCCAAAAACAACAATTATAACGCAAATCTGGGAGTTGTATATGATGTTTCACCGAATACATCGATCAACTTAAGTGGTAATATCAGAACTTTTGAAAATGAAAGTACTAATCCAATAAATTACATTAATTATAACAGAGACGGAAGTGTAGATTTTACAACTAGAAATGCAGTTGGTAGAAACACGAATACCGGAATGCAGGGAGACTTCGGGCTTGATCACAAATTTGATGATAAAGGCCAAAATATTTCAGTTTCATTGAGTCTTCAAAGCAATCAATCTAGTAACGATTCTAATATAACAGCTACTGATAATAACATTTTCAGCTCACTAACAACTTCTAAAACCAAGACAGAAAATAAATCTGTAATTGCTAAATTGGATTATGAGTTGCCAATTGGAGAAAACTCATTATTCAATGCTGGTTACAGACTAGATCATAATAATAATGACTACGATTTCTTTACGCAAAGACAACTTGCCGACGAATCCAATCCATCTGTTTTAGGAAGATTTACCGGTCCTTCAAACTACACCGAAACCTTCAATGCGTTTTATCTTCAGTTCAAAAGTAAAATTGGTGCATTTTCATATCAGGTTGGTTTAAGAGACGAACTTTCCAACGTTAGTTTTAACTACCCTACCAGAAATCTCTTACAGCCAGATCTTGATACAGGACTGACTACCGATAAAAAGAAAAATTATAACAATCTTTTTCCAAGTGTTTTCTTCAGTTATGATTTTTCAAAGAATAATCAGATTTTGCTGAACTATTCCAGAAGAATAGATAGACCAAGATCGTTTTTCTTAATTCCTATTTCTTCTCCCAATGATGTAAGAAACGTTTTCCAGGGAAATCCTGATCTGAATCCTTCATACATCGATTCATTTGAATTTGGATATAATCTTTCGAAAAGTAAATTCACTATTAATCCAACTTTATATTATCGAAAGGAAAAAGACAATATTCAATTTGCAATTATTCAGGACATAACAGATCCGGGAGCTTTTACTTTGGGACCTAACAATGTTGGAGGTGAAGACCGTTACGGTTTGGATTTCAATGGAACTTATGACCCTTTCCCTTGGTGGAAAATGATGGGAAATATTGATTTATTCGGATACAGAACAAGAGGAGATCTTTTTATAAATAATGTGTTTGTACAGTCTTACAATGGTGACGGTTTTTCTTCCAGAGCAAGATTAGCCAATACTTTTAAATTTGATAAAACTTTCAGCGTCCAGATTCAATCTAATTTTAGAGGTGGACAGAAGAATGCAAGTCAAAATCAGAAATCTATTTATTTCTTTAATCTTGGTGCTACAAAGACAATCTGGAATGGGAACGGAACTTTGGCTTTCAATATTCAGGATATTTTTAATACCAGAGCAAGAGAAGCTACCAATTACGGTCCGAATTATACAAGAGATATGTATATGCAATGGAATCCAAGACAGTTTTCTCTTTCATTAACTTATCGTTTCAAACAAGGCGACAAAGTGGAACAGCCAAAGCGTAAGCAGGACATCAACTCCAACAGCAACGGTGGTGATGATATGCCGCCAATGTAATGCTTAGAATAATAATTAAAATGCTGCAAATAATCTTGCAGCATTTTTTTTGAGATCTATTCAACATAATTTATTATTTTTAAAACAAACAAATGAAACTAATAACAATGTAATACGCGAAAGATCATTGTGAAGGATGTCAAATGGAAAGTCAATCTTTATCAGAATATATAGGTAAAACGTATGATGTCCTACATCTCAAAAAAAGTAATGGTTCTGATGTTTCTTATTATTTTTACATTAATTATTTTTATGGTAAATGGTAAATCTCAATCAATAAAAATCCGTCTCGCTATGAAAACGAGACGGATCTTTTTTAACAATTATAATTTAAAGGTCTATTTCTTTTTGTCTTTCAGCTCTTCTTTGTCTTTGTCAGAAGGGTTCCAGACTTTTACTTCAGCATTTTTATCGATTCCTGAAAGGATCTGAACGTTGATTCCGTCGCTTGAACCTAACTTCACATACACTTTTTTGAAGCTTCCATTCGGCTGTTTCACTTCTACAAAAGATTTATCTTTTCCGCCGGCCGCTTTTTCATACTGAATCAGCGACTCATCCAAAAGTAAGGCATTTTTATGAGAACTCAATAAGATCTCGCCATTTGCACTGAATCCAGCACGGATATATTCTCCCGTTTTGTTGTAAACATCACCTTCTACAGCAAATTTGATCGTTCCACTTTCTTCAGTTCCTTTAGGAGCAATTAAAGTTAATTTTCCAGGGAAAGTTTTGTTCTGCAAAGCGCCGATTACGACATTCATATCCATCCCTTGTTTAAGTTTTCCGGCCTGAGCTTCATCAATATCACCTTTGAAAATCAACGAATTAAGATCTGCAATAGAACAAATCGTTGTTCCGGCATTGAAAGAGTTAGCTTCGATTACCTGACTACCCACTTTCACAGGAATTTCCAAAACCGTTCCTGCCGCTTTTGCACGGATCTGCGTGGTTGCCATACTCTGAAGTTCCGGTGTTGCTCCTGTTCTTACAATCTGTAATTGTTTCTGCGCCGCATTCAAGCTTTGAACCGCCAATTTCTGTTGTTGAATCGTAGTTTGCAGCTGTTGTTCAGCTGTAATATATTCCTGTTTAGAAATTACACCTTGTTTGTACAGCTTCGCCTGCATTTCGTACTGCTTCTGCTGATTTTGGACATTCACTTTTGCATTCGTCAATTGAATCTGTGAATTGCTGACCTGCATTGTTGCATTATTAACTTCCGTGATATTCGGTACAATTCTGATGGTTGCAATCAATTGTCCGGCCTGCACTTTATCGCCTTCGTCCACATTGATAGTCTGGATAATTCCGGCGATATTTGGTTTGATTTCAATCTCTTCGCGAGGTTCGATTTTTCCGGTTGCCATTACTTTGTCATCCAGATTCTGGATCGTTGCTTTTCTTGTGAGAAACACTTCATTTTCCCCGGAATTGGATTTGATAAGATAGCCGATTCCGCCAACCAAAGCCGCAACGAAAAGTAATCCTAAAAATATGGATAATGCTTTTTTGAATGTAAATTTCTTTTTTTCCTTTTCCATTATGTAGAAATATAGTTTGTTTTTGTTTTAATATTAAAAAAATTAAATGATTAAATGATTAAATGATTAAATGATTAAATGATTAAATGATTAAATTATTAAAAGATTATTTATTATTAATCATTTTTAATCAATAATTTATTCTGATCTCAATGCTTCGATTGGTCGTATTTTCACCGCTCTTTGTGCTGGAATCAATCCAATGATTAGTCCAAGGAAAATCATAATTCCCATTGCAGAAAATACGTTTCCGTAATCTACCGTTGGATTAGAGAAAGGAAAAGCATCGTTGTTCATCGTCAATATATTAAGAATAATGAGCAGGAAAATGCCCGATAAAAACCCCAACAATCCCGATGATAAAGTAATCACAACGCTTTCCAACAAAATCTGATTCCGTACTTCTGCCGGCTTTGCGCCTAAAGCTCTTCTGATTCCTATTTCTTTTGTTCTTTCTTTTACTGTAATCAATAGGATATTCGAAATGGCGATAACACCAGCCAAAATCGTCAATGTTCCTACTGTAATCGTCAGAAGCTGCATTCCCGTAAGAAATCCTGTCACTTTTTTGAATTCCTTAGCGAGATTAAAACTCCCAAACGCATTCGTATCTTCCGGAGAAACGTGATTGATTTTTTTAAGTTCATCTTTCACTTTTGTTTCTACAACGGCCGCTTCTGCATTTGGTTTACCAACGATCGCAAAAAAACCAACTTTATCACCTTCGTTATACATTCCGGAATAGGTTGAAAATGGAATATAAGCCGATTGGTCATTCTCCATTCCGCCACCTCTTGGAACACGGAAAACGCCTATTACATTAAAAAATATACCTTTTAAGTTGACAGATTTCCCAATCGGATTTTCATTTTTCTTGGCATCGAAAAGGTTTTTATAAATCTCCTCTCCTATTACGATTACATTCTTTTTGGACTGGATATCGGCATCATTAATATATCTTCCAAACAGTAATTTCTTCTTGGAAATCTTATTACCAACCGGGAAATCGCCCGTAATCATATAAGTGTTCTTCTTTCCGTTTCGTGAAATCTGATCACCAGGTGTTCCGAAATTTCCTCTCACACTCTGAGGTGAGATATAATCCACTTCAGGAACTTTCTTGGTTATATATTCGATATCTTTTAAGTGAAGATCCATTTTTCTGCCTTTCGCAAAGCCTTCATAAGGAATATTGGTACTTTGTGGCCAAAGAAAAATCGAGTTGGTTGCGAAACCTGAAAATAACTTATTAAATCCATTTTCCATTCCATTCGCAGCACCTAACAAACTCACATACAAAAACATACCCCATCCTACACCTATCATCGTAAGAAACGTTCTGAGCTTATTATTCCGAAGGGAATAATAAATCTCCTGCCAGGTATCTCTTTTGAAAATTATATTCATTTTAGTTGATCGTCATTAGGATTTAATTAATTCTTTAGTCAGTTCTAAGTGCTTCAATAGGTTTTATTTTCGAAGCTTTGTAAGCCGGAACAAATCCCGCAATCGCACCTGAAAAAACCAGACAGAAAAATGCCGCAGCAATCAATCCCCAGCCTACGGAAGGTTCTGTGATGAAGTAATCTTCAAGGTTATTTCCTATCAGTTTTAAAGCTAAAACGCCAAGTCCGACACCAACAAATCCGGAAATTACTGTAATCACAATACTTTCCTGAAGAATTAGAGCAACAATTCCTCTTGGTTTTGCGCCAATTGCTTTCCTCACGCCTATTTCCTTGGTTCTCTCCTTGATGATATAAACCATGATATTACTGATTCCAATAATTCCCGCAAGCAATGTCCCAAGTCCGATGAATCCTACAACTGCTGTAATTACAAACAGGAAAGCAAAAGAATCCTCTGTGTTTTTAGCATTATTATTGACTCTTATTCCCTGCTGATCGTCCGGCGATATTTTGTGTCTTGCCCTGATATTTTTTTCCAGTTCATTTCCATATTTTACACCTTCTGCGGGCGTCATCTTTGGATTATAGGAAAGCATTACGCTGCTGATTGTATCGGAACTTTTCTTCATCTGCTGAAGTGTAGAAAGCGGAATCGAAACATGCCGCTCGTCCCAGTCACCTCCAGGATCTGAAAAAACACCCACAACTTTGAACATCGTTCCGTTGATTTCCAGATCTTTTCCAATCGGACTTCCGTCGCGGATCATATCGCGCCAAACCATTCTTCCGATGGAGGCTACGTTTTGTTTAAGTTCATTATCTCTTTCTGTGATGTATCGGCCATCGATCATTGTTCGGTTCTCAAGGAATTTTTCGTCTCCTAAAACACCGTTTACCTGGTAGGTTCCGCTTTCTTTACCATATTTGATCATCAAAGAGGTTTGATACCTCGGTGAAGCATATTCTAATTTACCTTCACTTTCTTTGACAATAGCATCAAAATCATCATTATTAAAAGTAATATTCCTGTCCGACTGCAAACCTGCGTAAGGAAGAGTTGTCTTACCTCCCCAAATCATAATCAGATTGGTTGCATCTCTAGTAAATGCTTTCGCAAATGAATTATTAAGACCATTGCCAATCCCAAACAACACAATGAAAATGAACAGACCAAGCGCCACCGTAAACCCGGAAAGCACCGTCCGCAATACATTACTGCGAATGGAACTAAATATCTCTTGCCAGCGGTCTAAATCAAACATTTTTTTGAATTGTTAATTATGAATTGTTAATGATAAATTCTTTAAATCTATAATACTATTTGCTTAATGAACTCGTCACTTTCTATTCTGCCGTCTTTCAGGACAACGTTTCTTTTTGTTTGTGCAGCAACATCGGGTTCGTGCGTTACGACAACAATTGTTTTTCCTTCATTATTAATATCCTGAAGCAGCTTCATAATATCGTGCGTTGTTTTGGAATCTAAAGCTCCGGTAGGTTCATCGGCAAGAATTAATTTCGGGTCTGATATTAATGCTCTTGCAATCGCAACTCTTTGTTTTTGACCTCCGGAAAGTTCACTTGGAAGGTGTTCTGCCCATTCTCTCAATCCTACTTTTTCCAGATATTCGAGTGCTTTTTTAGTTCTTTCTTTTCTGGAAACATTTTGATAATACAATGGAAGCGCAACATTTTCCAGTGCCGTTTTATAATTAATCAAATTAAATGACTGAAAAATAAATCCAATGAAACGGCTTCTGTATTCCGCTGCTTTTACTTCTGTGAGATGTTTGATAGGAAATCCATCAAGTTCATAAATCCCATTATCAGCTTCGTCCAAGATTCCAATAATATTAAGCAAAGTTGATTTTCCGGAACCGGAACTTCCCATAATAGAAACAAACTCGCCTTGGTTGATATTAAGATTAATACCTTTCAGGACGTGAAGTTTGCTCTTACCTGTGTCGTAAGATTTGTTGACATCTTCTATTTTGAGAATCGGATGAGACATTGTCTGGATTTTACATATAAGTAAACCCCATTGAGTAATTGTTACAGTTCCGAAAAAAATATTTTGAATTTTTAATTTAATTAAAGTTTGAAAAAAAATTAATAGATCTCCGTAACATTTTTACAATTCCGAAGTCTTATTGTATATAATTTTTCTTTTATGCTTAAAAAAGTTTTTTGTATTTCGCTTTTGTCTATTGGAGTTTTGGGATTTTCTCAGAAGAAATGGACGATTCAGGAATGTGTGGATTATGCGATCAAAAATAATCTTCAGGTTCAGGCGCAGGCTTTCAACAAAGATGTGCAGGCAAAAAACCTTGAAATGGCAAAAAGAGAATATCTTCCTTCGGTTTCCGGAACTTTTTCTAACAGCGCAAGTTTTGGAAATTCGCAGTTCGTCAATACAACTGTTAGAAACGACAACTTTAATAACAACGCAAATGTCGGCGCTAGTATCTTGGTTTACAACAACGGAAGATTAGAAAAAACAATTCGCAAAACAGGATTTGATGTTGATGCAAGTCTGCAGGATATTGAAACGATTAAAAATAATATTGCATTACAAATCGCTCAGCAATATCTGTCTGTAATGCTGAACAGAGAAATCAAAAAAATCTCAGAAAGCGCGATGGAAAATGCACAAAAACTTTACGACAGAGCAAAAATCACAACCGATGTCGGAACAACTGCACAAACGGTTTTGGCGGAAGCAACTGCCTCTCTTGCGAGAGAAAAACAGAATGTAAAGACAGCTCAGATCAATGTGGACAAAGCTTTGTTTGCAATGGCTCAGCTTTTACAGCTTCAGGATTATAAAACTTTTGATGTTGTAGATATTCCTGTTCCTGATGAATTGACACCACAAACAGAAACCGTAGATGAAGTGCTTAATATTGCTTACGGATCTCAGCCTGTCATAAAAGCTGCCGAAATAAGAATAAAAGCAGCGGAAGCACAAACCGAAGTTATAAGAACCAATTTCTGGCCAACTATTACAGCAACTGCCGGAATTGGAACGCTTTACAATAATCAATTATATACCGATAACTTGAACTATGGACAGTTACCTTATATAAAAGAGCACAGCTTCACACAACAGTATAAAGATAACTTTGGTCAACAAGTGGGTATTAATGCCAATATTCCGATCTTCAATAAAGGAAATACAAAACGGCAAGTTGAGCAGACTAAAATCAATGAATTGATTGCTAAAAATAATCTGGAACAGCAAAAATTCCAGTTGAAACAGGATATTCAGCAGGCTCAGTTCAATGCAGATTCCAATTATGAAATTTATATTTCTGCAATGGAAGCTGAGAGAAGTACAAAATTGGCGCTTGATTTTGCAACAAAAAGTTATGATGCCGGACGATCAACAATTTATGATGTTACAATTGCCAGAAACAATTATGCGAATGCGCAAGGTTCCGTAGCTCAGGCAAAATATAATTATCTGTTCAGCATCAAAGTTTTGGATTTCTATGCAGGACGTGGGATTTCACTTTAAATAAAAATCAATTATAATATTTTAAAGTCGTAAAGTCCATCTTTGCGACTTTTTGTATGCATCAATTATAACTTTTTACGCCTTTACAATAATACATTTTCCAATTTTTCCTTATCTTTGAGAGATGCAGACCTTTGGAAAAGATTTACTCAGAGATATAAAAAATGCGGAATTATTGGGTGAGAATGCACACAAGATCTATTCTCCGCCTTATCGTCCTGTTTACAGTTATCAGGATATTCTTACAAAGAATCCGAAATTTGCAGCCGTTAATATTCTGCTTTATCTTAAAAATAATGAATGGTATTTCCCTCTAATTGTGAGATCTCAAAACGAAAGAGACCGACACAGCGGACAAATTTCTTTGCCAGGCGGAAAAAATGAAAAAGAAGATTTGGACTTCGCTCATACAGCAAAGCGCGAAACATCCGAAGAATTAGGAATCGATGAACATTATGTGAGAATCATACGTGAAATGTCTCCGATTTACATTCCGCCAAGTAATTTTTATGTTCACTCCTTTATTTCTTATACCAAAAAGAATCCTGAGTTTTTCCTTCAGGAAAGTGAAGCTGTGGAATTGATAGAATTTCCAATCTCCTCATTATTAAGTCTTCCCGACCAACCAAAAAATATGGTTTTGCCTTCAACAAATGGTGCTGAAGTTCCAGTCATTGATTTTAATGGCTCCATTATCTGGGGCGCTACCTCAATGATACTCAGTGAATTCAGTAACTTATTAAAAAATGTTTAGTTTTGCATCAATTCCTTGGTTTAGGAATGATAATTGGTTTTATTAATTTCAATAAAAATTATTGATTATTAGTTCAATATCTTAAGTCTAATTAAATATCAATGGCGAAAAAAAATATTTTTACCGATTCTTTTGGAAATATCTACATTTTGAAAAGAGTGATTATTTTCATTCTTGGCGTAGTTTCTTACAGGAGATTCAATGGTTTCAATAAACTTAATATTACAGGAACCGAAAATCTTTCCGATTTGCCAGACAGCAATGTGCTTTTTGTTTCCAATCATCAGACTTACTTTGCTGATGTTGCTGCAATGTATCACGCATTTTGTGCCGTAAATAACGGGTATCATAATACGATCAAAAATCCGGTTTACCTTCTGAATCCAAAAGTCGATTTCTATTACGTTGCAGCAGAAGAAACGATGAATAAAGGAATTTTGTCAAGAATTTTTAAAATAGCCGGTGCAATTACAGTCAAAAGAACCTGGCGTGCCGAAGGTAAAAATGTCAACAGAATGGTCGACCTTAGTGAGATAGAAAATATTATGAAAGCTCTTGATAATGGCTGGGTAATTACGTTCCCACAAGGTACAACTTCTGCTTATGCACAAGGAAGAAAGGGAACGGCGAAACTTATTAAAAATCAAAGACCAACTGTAATTCCTATTAAAATTAATGGTTTCAGAAGAGCATTTGATAAAAAAGGGTTGAAAATAAAAGTGATTGGTGTGAAGCCTACAATGGAATTCAAGCCTGCTTTGGAAATAGATTACGACAATGAATCAGCAACGGAAATCCTGGACAAAATAATGCACGCTATCGAGCAAACTCCTGAACATAATCTGCTTCACGATTATGATATAAAGCAAAAAGAAATTAAATCTCAACAATAAAAAACGGCTACTTTTCAGTAGCCGTTTTTGTTTTATAATATTTTTAATTAAAGTCTAAACTCTAACTTCTAAGCTTCAATACTTGGAACTTGTACGTTCTCATTAGCATCTTTTTCATAATCGATCCCATCTACTTCGAATCCGAAAAGGTTGAAGAATTCTTTTCTGTAACCAGCGATATCACTGATGTCAGAAAGGTTTTCAGTGGTGATTTCTTTCCACAATCTATCAACTTCTGCCTGCACATCGTCTGCCATTTCCAAATCGTCGATTCTGATTCTGCCTGCTTCATCCAAAGTAACATTTCCGTCTTCGGTATATAATCTATCTGCGAAAAGTCTTTGGATTTGCTCGATTGTACCTTCGTGTGTTCCTTTTGCTTTCATCACTTTATAAAGTAAAGAAATGTACAATGGAACCACAGGAATCGCTGAACTGGATTGCGTTACCAAAGCTTTGTTTACAGAAACGTAAGATTTTCCATTAAGATCTTTTAGCAAATCATTTAAAACAGTCACAGTCGCTTCAAGGTCGTTTTTCGCCTGACCGATGGTTCCGTTTCTGTAGATTGGGAAAGTCAATTCAGGGCCGATGTAAGAATAGGCAACCGTTTGAACGCTGTCAGCTAAAACGCCAGCCGCTTTCAAATCTTCTATCCAGAATTTCCAGTCTTCGCCACCCATTACGGCAACAGTGTTTGGAATATCTTCTTCGTTTTCAACCGGAGCAATGGTCACATCGGAAACCACACCTGTATGGAAATCAACCGTTTTGTTGGTGTAAGAATTTCCAATTGGTTTAAGAACAGATGAATGAGCAACGCCTGTTTTTGGATGTGTCCTTCTTGGAGAAGCCAAACTGTAAACAACCAAATCAACCTGACCTAAATCCTTTTTAATTAATTCAATAGTTTGTTTTTTGATATCATCTGAGAATGCATCACCGTTGATGCTTTTTGCATAAAGTCCAGCTTCGTGTGCCTCTTTTTCAAAAGCCGCAGAATTGTACCAGCCTGCTGTTCCCATTTTACCTTCAGAAGCTGGTTTCTCGAAGAAAACACCAACTGTTGCAGCATCAGAACCGAAAGCTGCTGTGATTCTGGAAGAAAGTCCGAAACCTGTGGAAGCACCGATTACCAATACCTTTTTTGGTCCTTTTTTGATAGCACCTTTGGACTTTACATATTCTATTTGATTTTTTACGCTTTGAAGGGCTCCATCCGGATGTGCCGTCAAACATATAAATCCTCTTGTTCTTGGTTGAATAATCATTGTTGAAATTATTTTTAGCATTGCAAATTAAAGAAATTTGAGCAAATAATAAGGAATTTTTGTTTAAAAAGAATATAACAAATTTTGATTTGATGAGCATTAATCAGACTTTACGAATGCATCAATTTTTATTTTGTGCAATCGATTGCGCAATTCGTTATTTTTTTTAATTTTACCGAAGTCAATAAGTTGCATAAAGTAAAAGGTACGATGTTTAATATCTTTTCGAAACACTGACAAGGCTTTTAAGAAAATTTCACAAATTGGAAAAACTTGGATAAATTGACAACTATCGAACCTTGCGAAGCGCAGCGCGGCTTGAACGTAAATCCTTTTTTGTGGCTGGAAAAGCAAAGGTAAAAAGATTGGGAGTGGAAGACGGATAAAGCTACCCAAATTATAACTAGCGATTAGACTTTAACTAAAACATTTATAATCAATCAAAAGAATTCATACAAATAAACAATGAAACAATTTTTAATAGGATTTGCACTTTCTCTGACAGCACTGGTTTCTGCGCAGAAAAATGACATCAATTATTACATCCAAAAAGCGCCATTCAAATTCGGGGAAATGATTTTGCCGACAATTCCTCAAAAGGATTACAACATTAAGGATTTTGGAGGTGTTGCCGATGGGAAAACGCTGAATACAAAAGCTTTTGAAAAAGCGATTACCAAAATTGCTGCAAACGGTGGCGGAAGATTGATTGTCCCAGCCGGAACCTGGTTGACAGGACCAATTGAGCTGAAAAGCAAAATCGATTTTCATGTTGAGGAAGGTGCAATTGTACAGTTCAGCAGCGATGTAAAGCAATTCCCGATAAGAGAAACTTCGTCCGGGAAATTTGAGGTGACCGCTCCGATTTGGGGAAATAATCTGAAAGATGTTTCATTCACCGGAAAAGGAATTTTTGATGGTGCCGGAGAAGCCTGGAGGCCAGTGAAGAAATTCAAAACAACCGATGCACAATGGAAAGAATTGCTTGCAAAACCAGGAAGCACGCTGAGTGAAGACGGCAAAATCTGGTGGCCAAGTGCTGCTGCAAAAAACGGCGAAGAATTAGCAAAAGTGATTACAAAAACACCCAATGCAACAATCGAAATGTACGAACAAATACATCATTTCCTGAGACCGATGATGTTTACTCTTTCGAAAGTTACCAATCTTTTGATTGACGGACCAACGTTCCGAAACTCGCCAAAGTTTGTCATCAATCCAAAACAAATTACCAATCTTGTGATAAGAAACACGACTGTTTACAATCCGAAATGGGCTCAAAACGGAGACGGAATAGATATCAGCGCTTCGAAAAACGTGATCATTTACAACACAAAAGTGAACGCTGGCGACGACGGAATCTGTATGAAATCCAGCGGAACTCCGAAAAATGGTGAAGCTAATCTGCAAAACGTCATCATCGCAGAATGTACTGTGAATGAAGGTCACGGCGGTTTCGTCATCGGAAGTAATACGGATGGTGGAATGAAAAATATCTATGTGACCAACTGTACTTTTGACGGAACAGATATCGGAATCCGTGTAAAAAGTAACTCCGGAAGAGGTGGCGATGTGAGCCAGATTTTCATCGAAAATATCGAGATGAAAAACATTATTAAAGAAGCGGTTATGTTTGATACTTTTTATGCGGATGCGCCAGTTGGAAGCACAAAAGAGAATGAAGCGGCTCAACACACTGGCGAGAAAGTTCCTTATTTCCACGATTTTTATGTGAGCAATATCAACTGTTCTTCGTCAGAAACAGCGTTTAGTTTCAGTGGACTTCCTGAGAAACTGATTGAAAATCTATATTTTAAAAATGTAAATATCACAAGTAAAAAAGGAATTGTTGGTAAGAATGCCAACAACATCGTTTTTGAAAATGTGAAAATAAATAACAGTACAGATTATAAAGTAGACAGTAATCTGAAAAAAGCAATTTTTGTAAAATAATTTTTTACGATTATTAAAGGTGTTAATTTCAAAACCCTTTCAGATTGAAGCTGAAAGGGTTTTTTCTATTTTAAAGCAATTGTAAAATCTTCATTCATCATTAAAATTCCTTCTTCCTGATTTCCTGTGAAACCTTTCAGTTTGGAAGTTTTGCTTTTCAGAATCAAATCCTGAAGTTGTTTTTCTGACAATTTTTTTCCGAATATTTCAAATGAAACTTTGAAACCGCAAGCTTTGAAATCCGAACAACCGATTGCTGCTTTTCCTTTCATCAGATTGTTGGCTTTGCACTTTGGACATTGGGTTTCTGTCCATATGATTTCGCTTTTTACTCTTGATACTTTTTCTTTTGGCGGTGCAGGTTTTTCTTCCTCAAAATTGATAACTTTTCCTTTTGAACTGATGACTTTTCGGGTCAATTCTGTTACCATTTCTATCAATTCGTCTTTGAACTGATTGGCTTCGTATTCGCCTTTTTCGATTCTTCGAAGTTTGGATTCCCATTCTCCGGTGAGTTCTGGGCTTTTCAGAACTTCGTCTTCGATGGTGTCAATCAATTCGATTCCGATTGAGGTTGCAACCAGATTTTTCTTTTTGCGTTCGATGTATTTTCTTCGGAACAAGGTTTCGATGATGTTGGCTCTGGTTGATGGTCTTCCGATGCCATTATTTTTGAGCATTTCGCGGAGTTCCTCGTCTTCAACCTGTTTTCCGGCAGTTTCCATTGCTCTTAGCAAAGTTGCTTCTGTGTAAGGTTTTGGTGGCGAAGTTTTTCCTTGGTGAATCAATGGAGCGTGGTCGCCTTTTTCGCCAGCTACGAATTCAGGAATTGTTTGTTCCTCGTCTTTATTTTCTTTTTCAGATTCGTCTTTTTTATCTTTCGCATAAACCGCTCTCCAGCCTGGTTCCAGGATTTGTTTTCCTGAAGCTTTGAAAGGAATTGTTCCAACCTGACCTTCAACCAAAGTATTTGAAATCTTACATTCCGGATAGAAAACGGCGATGAATCTTTTTGCTACTAAATCATAAATTAATTTCTCTTCTCGGCTCAAGTTTGATGAAGGCGGAATTTCTGTCGGAATGATGGCGTGGTGATCCGTCACCTTCGTATCATCGAAAACGGCTTTCGTCTTTGGGATTGGCTGAGCAAGTAATGGCGAAATCAAGTCTGAATAAATTGTCATACTTCTCAGAATTCCACCGATTTTTGGATAAAGGTTTTCTGATAAATAAGTCGTATCAACTCTTGGATAAGTCGTGTGTTTTTTCTCGTAAAGACTTTGGATATAATTAAGTGTATGCTCCGCAGAGAAACCGAATTTTTTATTCGCTTCCACCTGAAGTCCTGTCAAATCGAATAATCTTGGATTTTTTTCTTTTCCTTCTTTGATTTCGAAAGAGACGATTTCGAATTGATTTTTTTTGAGATATTCTAAGCCTTTTTCTGCTTTTTCTAAAGTTTTTAATCGGTCAATTAATGCACTAAAAAGCACATCCCGATATTTCGTTTTCAGTTCCCAATATTCTTCCTGAGAAAATGCATCGATTTCTTTTTGACGTTGAACAAGCATTGCCAAAGTTGGTGTCTGAACGCGACCAATTGATAAAACGGCTTTGTTTCCACCAAATTTTTTCGTGAACAATCTCGTGGCATTGATTCCTAAAAGCCAATCGCCGATTGCTCTTGCATTTCCAGCCTGATACAGATTTTTGTAATCTTCCGCAGGTTTCAGATTTTCAAAACCTTCTTTGATGGAATCTTCTGTCAAGGACGAAATCCATAAACGTTTCATTGGTTTGTCGCATTTTGCTTTTTGCAAAACCCAACGCTGAATGAGTTCTCCCTCTTGCCCGGCATCACCACAATTGATGACCTCATCACATTCCTGTACTAATTTTGCTATGGTATTGAATTGTTTCTCAACGCCATTGTTATCTATTAGTTTGATTCCGAATTGTTTTGGAATAATGGGTAAGAAAATTAAATCCCAGGATTTGAAATGCGGTGCGTAATCCTGCGGTTCTTTCAGCGTGCAAAGATGTCCGAAAGTCCAGGTGACGCAATAACCGTTACCTTCCATATAGCCGCTTTTGGGATTATTGGCACCCAAAACTTTGGCAATATCGCGGGCAACGCTGGGTTTTTCGGCTATACAAAGTTTCATTGAATCTGGACTTGAAATAAGGCTTGCAAAAATGCGATTTTTAAAATGAAAAAACGAGGGATTTTGAACACAAAGTTCACAAAGATTTTTTTATCTGTATTGAAAATAATTTAGGTTCACGAAGGCGCTTCGCTTATAAAAGCTTAAATGTGAATTTATTCCTTTCAAACGCACAGTGCGCAAAGTTTTTTTATCTGTATTGAATTTTTTTAAGGTTCATAAGGCGTAAAACTCAGCAAAGAGAGACAAAAATTAGAGCAGTAAGCCTGTCATTCCGAGGTACGAGGAATTTCAGATTCTTCATTACACTTTGTTTCATTCAGAATGACAAATATAACCTTCTACACTAATGTTGTTTTACGTCGAATCTGTGCCCCGACTTGAATGGAAATCCTTTTTTGCGTAGGCATCAGTTTCTATTGAACTGAAATCGTTTGCAAAAAAGATTGATTTCGTCGAACCACTACGCTAGGTTTGTGAACGGAAGGCGGATAAAGGCGCCCAAAAAATTATTGTTAAAACAAAAAATCCCTCCGAAGTCATAAACTACGGAAGGATTCTTAAGAAAATAATAATAATGTATTTTTAGTTGGAAACGATTTGCAAATTGGCAACTATTTCGCTGACTTTTTGTTCGTAGGTTTTGCTAAAAAATTCGTTGTAATACCAATATTCCAGCTGGTTTACAATCTGTGGCAGATAGATGAAGGAACGGTTTTTTAGATTATCATTTAGGATTTCGTCTGCTTTTTCATTATCGCCTAATCGTTTTGCGATGATGACTTCTCCGGCCCTGTTGAAATGCTCATAGAGGCAGATTTTCCATTGATTATAGCCCTGTTCCGACATTTTATTTTTTATAGGTTCATAGAGAAATTCCTTTGAAGCCATCAGTTTTTCGTCCAATTGGTCAACTGCCGGATTTACGAAGGAATGACCAAACTCGTGGATGCAAATGGTTCTTATCGAAACTTCATTTTGGAATCCCAAATCCAGTTTGGAAGTATCATTGATACTTTCCGGCTTGTTGAAACAGGCGAAAACATTGCCAATCGAGTCGGCATTTCCAACCGCAAAACCCTGACCGAAAGGCATTGTCAAACTCGGATACAAAACATAATGATCCACTTTTTTGCCATAAAAATGTTCCATCTCTGTGATGAAATTTTCCCTTGGAATGTGATTCGAAACTTCCGAAATCATCTCTTGATAATATGGCTGATAGTTTCTAAGGAAATCGTCAAAATGAATTTCCTTGTAAAAATCATTGAATGTTTTTATGAATTTTTCCTGGTCAGATATCGATGAAAATTCGTGAGAGAATTGATTATCTGAATTAATTTTTGCATTCGGGAAATTGTTCAGACTCATTACGAAGTTTGAAAAGTGGAGATAAAAATTTTTGTCAAAATACGATTTGATAATCTCCAGATTTTTGGATTTTTGATAAGCTTTGAATTCTTTTCCAATCTTCAGATTCAAGGCGTACAAATCTTTGATTTTTGTATCTTTTCCTTCGATTTTAAAAGTCTGGTCATCCGGGATATTTTCAAAATCCTCGAGGTTTAATAAAAGATAACTTAGAGCCAGCAATTCGAAATTTTGATTGGAAACAACCTGGATGGTCTTGATGTCAAAAATCGGATATTTCAATTCAAAAGAGCCTTTGGCTTTTTCGCCAACAATCTGGATTTGAGACGGATTTTGCAAATCAATTTTGATATGGTTGATCTTATTTTGGTTTGGAATTTCCTTTCCGTCTTTCAACAAATATAAATTCCCTTCGGAGTTTTGAAACTCCGAACTCAGATAAACGAACTTATTTTTTTCCGTTTTGAAATCGATTCTTTCTTTTCCTGTGAAGTTTTCAAAATCTGCTTTCCACGAATCGTGACTTTGGTTTGTCTTGAGATTTTGATAAGCCACGGAGCAGGAATTTGTAAAAACTGCCAACGTGAAAAGAGCAATTGTTTTTTTCATTTTAATATTCGAAATTTTAACGCAAAGTTCGCAAAGATTTTTGACTACTAACTGTTTTTAGATTCGCAAAGACGCTTCAAGATTGAGTTGCTAATATTTTTAAAATCCAGCTTCAAAGACTTTCAGCAGTTCGGTTTGTTGGATGACTTCGTTTTTGCTGTTGATGAGATTATAATTTGCTTGTAACCAGTTATTTCGCACAACGAAAAATGTGTACGCATCCATCAATCCTTCTTTGTACTTTTCTTCGGATTTTTGGAAAGAGAGCTTTTGATTTTCGAAATTGGCCTGAAGCAAAGTGTATTTTTCTTCAGAATTCTGGAATTGTGCTTTTATGGAATTGATACTTTGAGTCAGATTATTAATAACGATTTCCTTGTCATAATTTGAATTGATGACATTGAGTTTGGCAATCTCAACATTATTTTTAACTTGCAACTTGTTGAAAACAGGAATATTAAGCCCAAATCCAACCTGCTGGTTTTTGTTTCTTTTCAATTGATCTGAAAATGCATCGGCTGGTTCACCTAACGTTTTGTTGTAAAAAGTGGACCAGTTGTAAGCGCCATTTAAAGTTGGGAGATAAGCCGATTTTGCTATGGCTACATTTTTTTGCTGTGCTTTTATCTCCGTCTGAACCGACTGATAAGCCGGATTCTTCTCCAAAAGATTATTCACAAAATTTGCGTCGTTGAAATTCGAACTTGCAAGCGCATCATCTTCCATTTTGAAATTCAAGGAATCTCTTGTTATCGCCAGAGCATTGAGTAAATTTATTTTTGAAAGATCTCTGGAATTTTTGGCGGAAACCCACTGTTCCTGCAAGGTTCCAAGGTTGGCCTTGATATCATAAACATCACTTTTTGGTCGGTTTCCGATTTCCACTTCTTTTTCTGTGCGCTTGATCTGGTCTTCTATCCCGGAGATCTGCGTTTCCAAAACATCCAGCCAGCTTTTGCTGTTCTGATAGGTAAAAAAGGTCTGAATGACAATTATTTTAACTTCATTCTGTGCCTGTTTCATTCTGAAAGTGGAGGTTTCTCTGTTGATTTTTGACAAAGAAATATTGAGGTAATTTTGCCAGTTCATCAGTTCCCAATTGGCTTGCGCATAGACATTATCATTCTGTGTGTTTATGCTTTCCCTTTGATTATTCTGCGGATTGATTCCGTTTCCAAAGTTGTAATTGTGATTGATTCCTGCATCCACCGATGGCAGCAACATTCCCTTTGCGGCAGAAATCTGACGGTCGTTTTTTTGGATATTAACCGCTGACTGCTTTACCAGAGGATGATTGGCAGAGGCGTAATCCAGACATTGTTTCAAAGTCCAACTCTGCTGAGCGGGGAAAAGGTTTATTAATAATATGAAGAATAGTTTTTTCATTGTGGAAATTTTGGTTGAAAGATAGATGACGGAAGATGGATGTTTCAATTATAATGTTAAAACTTCCAGCTTCCTTCATCCAACCTCCGGCTTTATTCGTATTTCAGGTATTTTACAAGGTTGATCTTTGAAGCACGATAAGCTTTGAAACTTACTACCGTGAATGTTAAAATCAATAATAAAATCATACTCAGAATATATGGCCAGACGGGCATTTCTATACGGTATGAAAAATCCTTAAGCCATTCGTTCATCGCATAATAACTCAATGGAATGCTTAATATAACTGCGAGAAAGCAGATGATGAGAAATCTTTTGGTCAAGTCCCAGATGATGGTTCTTTCGTCTGCACCCAAAGTTTTTTTGATAGCAACATCTTTTAGTTTTTGTTCTATTAATAATGATGACAAGGCGAACAATCCTAATAATGCAATTACCAGAACCACAATATTCAAGGTTGTAAAAAGCGTCTGCTGTTTCTGAAATTTTTCAAAGGTTTTTGCAAATTGTTTATCTACAAACTCATAATCGAAAGGATAGCCTGGTTCTGCTTTGGTAAGCCAGAATTCCTTGATTCTTTCCAATGTTCCGTCGATATCATTTCCCGAAAGTTTGATCTGGAGATTCTGCATATTATTTTTGACCCAATTTCTGTCATAATTGAAGAAAACTACAGGTGCAATCGGTTTGTCAACGCCGCCATAATAGAAGTCCTTTACGACACCCAGAATCTTATATTTTTTCTTACCATCCCAGCCCGTTAGGATTTCTTTTCCGATTGCATTTTTGTAATTATAACCTAGCTTGCCTGCAAAAGTTTCGTTTACGACAGCTCCATTAATTGTGTCAGAAGTTATTTTCCAATTCAGGTCTCTTCCCGATAAAAATTTGATCTTGTAAAAACGCAGATAATTTTCATCAATTGCGCCAAGACTTGTGCTTTCCACCATTTTGGTTGTATCAATAGCATTTTTGGCTACCGAAATATTAGATATTCCTCTTCCAATAGATTGTATCGAACCTGTAATATCGGCAACACCGGATATTTTGGAAACTTCACTTTTCAGAAGCCTATACTTTTTGAAGTTGTAATTATTTTCCCAATTGGTTTTCTTGAAATCGATTTGAATCACTTGATCGCCTTTGAATCCCAAATCTTTATTCATCATATATTTGACCTGAGTATGAATAACTATAGAACAAATGATGAAGAATGACGAAATGATCAGCTGCAAAGTCAAAATTGAATTCCGCAGCCAGACGCCTTGTCTGCTTCTGGCGAAATTACCTTTCAGCGTATTGATCGGTTTGAAGTTCGAAAGATAAAGTGCGGGAATCAATCCTGAGATCAATGAAAAAATGATCAATAATAACCCTGTGTAGATGAATAAGTCAGGATCATTCAGTTTGATTTCTTTGTTCAGAAATTTGTTATACGAAGGAAGAAAAAGCTCGACCAACGCAAAAGCTATAACATAAGCCGTACAACAAATCATAAAAGTTTCCAACAAAAACTGAAAAATCAATTTTGATTTCGAACTTCCGATTGCCTTTCTTACACCTACTTCTTTTGCACGTTGAGAAGCTTGCGCCGTTTTAAGATTAATCAAATTAATCCCTGACAAAAGCAGAATCAATGCAGATAATCCCAAGAGAATCATAATCGATTTTTTATCGCCTTTGTTGATTCCATCATTACTTTTAGCATCCAATTTTATGTTAGCAATCGATGTCAGGTAAACTTTCAGGGGATTTTTTTTATCAATTTCGTAGCCCCATTTTTTAGCAGAGATCTCATCCTCTTTCTGCATTTTTTTTGAAATTTTGTCTTCCAATGCTTTAATATCAGAGCCCGGTTTCAATTTGAAAAAACCAAAATAGCTATAGCTCGTCCACTGGGTTTTGCTGCCATCCAAATAGGGATTCATAAAGAGGAAATCCGGTTTGAATACTGTATTTTCTTTTGGATTTTTATAAATAGCTGTTACAACATAATTTTTATTATCAATTTCATTTTTAACAGATTTTCCTATGGCGTTCAGATATTCATCGCCAAAAAGTAATTTGGCCGTTTCATCTGACAAAGCCACTTTGCTGTCATCTGATAACGCATTTTTAAAATTTCCTGCCACTTTTTCAAAAGGAAAAAAATCAAAAAATGAATCTACAGTTGCACCGGCCGAAACATAAGCTGAATTACTTCCGAATGTAAGTTTCTTTTTCCCCCAATCGTTGAATATTGTAGCCGCCTCAATCTCAGAAAACAATTCTTTCGAAGTGAAAATTTCCGGATAACTGGAAACCGACATTATTCCAAATGAAGGATTGCTATTCTCAACGAGATAGATGTTTTCCTTATTCGGAATCCATTCTTCATAAGATTTCTCGTCCTGCCACTGGATAAATATCAATAGAAAAACACACAAACCAACACTCAGTCCCAAGATATTGATGATCGTGGAAAGCCAGTTTTTTCTGTAATTGATGAATGCTATTTTGAGCCAGTTTTTCAGCATAGTTTTTGGTTTTTGGTTGGAAGATGGATGAGGGAAGATGGATGTTAATTACTGTGCGGAAAAACTTCCAGCTTCCATCATCAAACATCCATCATTATTCGTATTTCAGATATTTCACAAGGTTTACTTTTGTCGCTTGATAAGCTTTGATACTCACCACAGAGAAGGTCAAAAGAAGCAAAACGACAAGACTCAAAACGAAAGGTAAAACCGGCATATCAATTCTGTAAGCGAAGTCTTTCAGCCATTCGTTCATCAGATAATAGCTTATTGGAATACTTATCAAAACGGAAATCAAAGTGATCCAGAGGAACTGTTTCGTCAATCCAAGAATCAAAGTTCCGTCCGATGCGCCAAGTGTTTTCCGGATGGCAACGTCTTTCAGTTTCTGCTCGATCATTAATGATGACAAGGCAAATAATCCTAATAATGCAACCATCAGAACCATTGCGTTCAGGATTGTGAAAAGCGTCTGTTGTTTTTGATACTTCACAAAACTCTCGGCGAATTTTTTATCAATAAAATAAGAATCGAAAGGATAGCCGGGCTCTACATTTTTCTGCCAGTAAGCTTTTATTCTTTTCACCGTTCCGTCGATGTCATTCTGGTCGATTTTCAATTGGATATTGTAGACATCAAATCGTTTCCAATCGGTTTCTCTGTAGTGGAAAAATACGATGGGTTCTATGGTGGTTTTTAGATTTCTGATATTAAAATCTTTTACAATTCCCACAATGTGATAATCCTTCTGATAATCAAACCCGGGATGGAATATGTTCTTCAAGGCTTCCTCATCACTCCAACCAAATTTTTTCACAAAAGCTTCATTAACCAAAACATTACTTATCGTATCAGATGCAAGTTTTGGATCCAGCCAACGTCCTTTTTTTAATTTTACATTAATAAATTTCAGATAATTATAATCCATAGATCCGTGCTGGGCTTGTATGCTTTTATCCATATAATCCATATTGGAATCACTTGATCTGCCATTTCCGGGAACAGCTTCTCCATAAGAAATATCACTTATACCCTGTATCTTTCTCATTTCATTCTTAAGCCGTTCATATTTCATCCATGGTTTGGGATTGTCTTCGCTGAAGTTTACCATCAAAATCTGTTTTCCGCTGTAGCCAAGATCTTTATTCATCATATATCTGACCTGCTGGTTTACAATTATGCTCCCGATGATGAAGAAAGAAGAGATAATCAATTGCAAAGTCAGAATCCCATTTCGTAGCCAAATGCCGTGTTTGCTTCTGGCGAAGTTTCCTTTCAGCGTTTCTATCGCTTTGAAGTTGGAAAGATAAGTGGCTGGAATCAATCCGGAGATCAACGTTACCATCAAAACCATTGCAAATGAGTAAAAGTAAATATGCCAATCGTTCATTACCATTTCCTTGTCATAGAACTTATTGAAGCTTGGCAAAAGCAGTTCTGTTAAAGCAAGAGAAAAGAGATATGAGGCGAAACAAATTATGAAAGTTTCCATCAAGAACTGCAGCACAAGATTAGACTTTGTACTACCAATAGCTTTTCTGACACCAATTTCTTTGGCACGCTGAGAAGCTTGCGCCGTCTTCAGATTGATAAAATTAATCGCTGATAAAATAACAATCAATACAGAAAGTGTGAACAGAATCATCATCGTTTTGAAATCTCCTACACCAAACCACGAAGCTTTGGCGTGCAGTTTTATTTTATCCAACGGCGTTAGCAAGCAATCATTGGGTCCATATAGCTCTAAATATTTTTGCGGTGTGATGCCTGCTCCTCCAGCATTTAGTTTAGCTCTATATTCAAAAACATCCTTTACAATTTTTTGTTGAACAACCAGAGGATCTGCCTCTTTCCCAAGCATAAAAAAACAACCATAATTGAAGTTTCCCCATTGGTCTTCATCGTTTTTCATTGGTTCTACGGGCTTCAGAAGAAACTCTGGCTTTATCTGGCTGTTTTCTTTTGGTAACTCATAAACTGCCGTTACAACAAAATTTTTATTATTGAACTTGAGACTTTCGCCAGCAACATTAGTTTTACCAAATAGATTTTTGGCGGTAGTTGTCGAGAGTGCAATATCGCCACCACCTTTCAAAGCATTTTTATAACTCCCGTCAACCAGTTTGAAAGGAAAAAATTCGAAAAAATTATCCGACACATTCATTCCGCCCTCTTGGAAGACTGTTTTAGACTTCGTGGTTATTTTGAAACCCAGTCCTGAACTTTTGAACAAAACGTAATCCTTGATATCAGGTATAACCTCTTTTGCACGTTTCGCGATCGGAATAGAAATATTGTTCCCATAAGAGTTTTCTTTTTTGTTGTAGGTTTGGAAAGCGTAAATCTGGTCCTTCTTCGGATTCCATTTTTCGAAGGATTCTTCGTCATTCCAGTGCATTAGAATGAGCATAAATCCGGTCAACCCAATCGTTAATCCAAACAGATTAATAATCGTGGAAAGCCAGTTCTTTTTATAATTGATGAAGGCAATTTTGAGCCAGTTGTTAATCATAATTGATAGTTGATAAGTGATAAATGATAATTTCGAAAGTCGGATGCGGGAAGATGGAAGAATTCTGAAATGTAAATACACCCAACTTCCATCAGCCAGCTTCCTTTATTTAACAATTATTCGAAGTTTTTAGAATCCGCTTTTTCGAAGACGTCTTTTCTTTGAGTAGAATGTTCCTCGCTGAAGATTTCGCCGTCTTTCATATTCACGATTCTTGAGGCGTAACCTGCATCATAGGAAGAGTGCGTTACCATTGCAATCGTGGAACCTTCTCTATGAAGTTCCGCCAAAAGGTTCATCACCTCGTTTCCATTGGAGCTGTCTAGGTTTCCGGTTGGCTCATCGGCAAGAATTAATTTTGGTTTTGTGACCAAAGCTCTTGCAACGGCCGCTCTCTGTTGCTGACCTCCGGAAAGCTGTTGTGGGTAATGTTTTGCTCTATGAGAAATGTTGATTTTCTCCATAATTTCTTCCACTCTCTTTTTCCTTTCTGAGGAAGAAACACCGTTGTAGATTAATGGAAGTTCAACATTTTCATAAACCGTGAGTTCATCAATCAAATTAAAATTCTGAAAAATAAAACCTATGTTTTTCTTTCTGATGTCCGATTTTTTCTTCTCAGAAGTTCCTATTGTTTCTACAGATTCAAATTGATAAGAACCCGAAGATGCGCTGTCCAGAAGTCCGAGAATATTAAGAAAAGTAGATTTTCCACAACCGGAAGGTCCCATTATCGCTACAAATTCGCCTTCTTTGATGTTGAGGCTCACATTGTTTAAAGCATTGGTTTGAACATCTTCGGTTTTATAGACTTTTGAAAGGTTTTGAATATTTATCATTTTATTAATTTTTTAAAGTGTTATTTTTCTGATTTCGCCTGTTTGATTGATATAATATTTTGATTTTAAATCTCTGGTCAAAGTGATATTTTTCCATTCCACGCCTTTGATTCCTTCGAGATTAATTTGATTTCCGCTTTTGGAATATTGAACTAGAAAATTGGAATTTTGTTCACCTGGATTTTTTTCCAAGTTCGCCATTGCATTTTCATTAAGAACTACTTTTCGGTAAGCATCAAAACTTAAATATGAATAATTGCAACCTTTGGAACATTCGAAAATGACGTGATTCTTTTTGAAGGAAATTGCCCATTCCAATTCTGTCGGTTTCTGAGAATATGTCATTATTGAAAATGAACATATTAATATTAAGAATATATTTTTCATAATTAATTATTTTTGAATATCTAAAATCTCATATTTCTTCAATTCAGTATAATCTGATGTAATCACAGTTTCGCCTTGCTTAAGTCCGGAAACCACTTCGTAATACATTTGATTTTCTCTTCCAAGACTGATATTTCGTTTTTCAGCTTTGTTATTTTTCATTACAAAAATCCATTTTCCATTCGTGTCTTTGTAGAAGTTTCCTTTCGGAATCATCACACTTTGCGTGTCAGCAGAAAGTTTCAGTTTCACCCCGAACGTCATTCCGATTTTTAGATTTTCCGGTTTTACATCAACGAAATTAAGTTCTACAGAAAATTGCCCGTCTTTCACTTCCGGAAGAATTTTGGTAATAATAACTTCAAATTGTTTCGCATTGCTTTCCAGACTTCCTTTGATTCCGTTTTGGAGTTTATTAATGTAATACTCGTCAACCTTAGCAATCAGCTTGTAACCGCCCATTAAATCTACTTTCCCAATGCTTTCTCCACTCGTTAAATTCTGTCCTAATGAAATATTGAATGATGACAATCTTCCGGAAACAGGCGACATTATCAGGAAATTATTTTTGTTGGAACGAAGAATATTCAAACTTTTTTCCATCTGACTGATAGAATTATTGATGGCAGAAAACTGAGAATTCCTTGATGCCTTTTCGCTGGAAGCGCCTTTTTCCACAATCACTTTTCGTTGTTTCTGATAATTCAGATTTTGTAATGCAATATCATAATCGGTTTTTTTTCCGATTTCCGCATCGTACAATCTTTTCTGAAGATTGAAAGATTGCAACGCCGTATTATAATCATTTTGCGACTGAAGCAATTCTTTATCCTGATTGAATTCCTGATTTTTCAATTCCAAAAGCGAACTTCTCATCTGGCTAATCTGTTGCATAATTCCGGTTTCCTGATTCAGATAATTGAATTCCGTATTTGGATTATAAACCCTTGCGATTGGTTGGCCTTTTGCCAACATTTGTCCGTCTTCCGCGAAAATTTCTTTCACCGCACCGCCTTCTAAAACATTAACTAAAGAAGAATTAAGAGATTGAGTTTGCGCTGTCACCATCAGCATATCTTCAAATTTCCCATTAGTCACAACATCGGTTTGAATATCTTCTAATTTCACATTGTAAGTTTTTTTCTGATTGAGAAAATACCATCCAAAAACTGAAATCGCCAACGCAGATGCAATGATGATTAATATTAATTTTAGTTTAGACTTCTTTTTTACTATTTTCGTATCCATATTTACGATAACTTATTTATCTACAGACTATTACACAATGCAGATGCCAGAGATTTATAACTTTGTAACTCTCTGAAAATGTGATTAAACATCAATTTATTAATTTTAAAACTGTTCATTATCGGACACTTTTTGTGCGAAAACGGACATTTCAATTGATGAAAATTAAAAATTATGATAAAAAAATCAAAAAATGAAGATTCCAACGATAATCAAATAGGATTTCCCAGCGAAAAACTATTTACCGATTTATCTAAATTAATAGAGCAAAGTCGCCATCAGGTTGCGATGCAGGCCAATAGTACATTGACTATTTTGTTTTGGCAAGTTGGCAAACGCATCAATGATGACATTCTTCAAAACCAACGTGCAGAATATGGAAAACAAGTTGTGTCAACAGTGTCCGCACAATTGGAAACTTTATATGGTCGGAATTTTACCGAAAAAAACGTGAGAAGAATGATGCAATTTGCAGAATTGTTTTCCGAAATGCAAATTGTCGTTACACTGTCACGACAATTGACTTGGTCTCATTTTTTAGTCTTAATTCCTTTAAAATCTGAAGAAGCAAAAGAATTTTACGCCCAATTAGCAATCAATGAGACACTTGGCGTGAGAGAACTCCGAAGACAAATTGCCAACAAAGCCTTCGAAAGAACTGAGATTGCAAATATTCAAGTTAATCAAAACGAAAATTTTCCTATTAATACTTTCAAAGACCCATATCTTTTGGATTTCCTTGGACTGCAAAACGGTTATCTTGAAAAAGATATTGAAACTGCTATTCTCCACGAATTAGAAAAATTTATTTTAGAATTAGGAAAAGGTTTTGCTTTTGTGGAACGCCAAAAAAGAATGATTATCGACGGCGAAGATTTTTACCTTGACCTATTATTTTATCATCGTTCACTTAAAAGATTGGTTGCCATCGAACTGAAATTAGGAAAATTCCAGGCAAAACACAAAGGTCAAATGGAATTATATCTGAAATGGCTGAATAAAAATGAACGTCAGCAAGGCGAAGAAACCCCAATTGGACTTATACTTTGTGCCGAAAGCAGTAAGGAGCAAGTGGAGCTTTTGGAAATGCACAAAGATGGAATTATGGTAGCAGAATATTGGACAGAATTGCCTTCTAAAAAGGAATTAGAAAGGAAATTACACTCTGCTCTTATCGAAGCAAAAGAACGTTTCGAACGCAAGAAATTACTTTAATCTTATAATTCGGAAATGCGAAAAAAAGAAGCTCATATTTTAATTGTAGATGACGACGAGGATATTTTATTTTCGGCGAGAGTCTGGCTCAAGAAATTTTTCACCGAAGTCAGTTGTCTCAGCCAGCCGAAAAATATTCTGAAGTTTTTAACTGAACAACAGGTTGATACCGTCCTTCTGGATATGAATTTCCGAAAAGGCTTTGAAAGCGGACAGGACGGATTGTACTGGATGAAAGAAATCAAAACGTTGGAACCTCAGCTTCCAATCATTCTGATGACAGCTTACGGCGAAGTAGAATTAGCAGTTGAAGCTTTGAAAAATGGTGCTTCCGATTTTATTCTGAAACCCTGGAATAATGAAAAATTATATGCTTCCGTAAATCTCGCTGTTGATATTTCGCGAAAAAATAAAAAACTGAATCAGTGGGAAAATGTCAGCGTAAAAACCAATCAATACCAATTAGAGACTGCTTCGTATGCGATGCAGGAAGTGATGGAACAAATCACGAAAGTTTCACCGACTGACGCCAACGTTTTACTTTTAGGAGAGAATGGAACGGGAAAGTATGTTTTGGCAGAACACATTCACGAATTATCGGAAAGAAAAAACCAACCTTTTGTCCATATTGATTTGGGAAGTCTTTCTGAGAATTTGTTTGAAGCGGAATTATTTGGCTATAAAAAAGGTGCTTTTACCGATGCCAATCAGGATTATTCCGGGAAGATTGAAAATGCTCAGAACGGAACTGTTTTCCTGGATGAAATAGGTAATCTTCCGCTTCATCTTCAAACCAAATTATTGAGTTTGATTCAAAACCGAAAATTAACGAGAATCGGAGAAAACAAAGAACGAACTTTGGATGTGAGATTTATTTTTGCAACGAATGAAAATCTCAAAAAAGCTGTTTCAGAAAATCGTTTCCGGAAAGATTTATATTACAGAATTAATACGGTTGAATTACAAATTCCGACTTTGAGAGAACGTTTGGAAGATATTCCGACTTTAGCAAATTATTTCCTCGAAAAATATAAACAGAAATATCATAAATCAGATTTAGCTTTAAATGAATCTTTGACTAATGAACTGACAACTTATTCCTGGCCAGGAAATATCCGCGAACTCGACCATTGCATCGAGAGAAGCGTAATTCTTTCCAACGAGAAAAATCTGAAATTATTAATGCCTCAGGACGAAGAATCAGAAAAGCCAATTATGAATCTCAATATCGAAGAAATGGAAGAAATCCTTATCAAAAAAGCTTTGAAAAAACACCGTGGGAATATTTCTCTTGCGGCGGAAGATTTGGGATTATCGAGAGCGGCATTATATAGAAGAATGGAAAAATTTGAATTGTAGATGAACAAACAACAATTTATCTGGCTGTTATTTATTCTGTTGGCAATTGTCAGTGGGATTTTTGCCTTTGATTTTTATTCTCAGAATAAGTGGATTAATTTCGGTTTGTTTACGATGGTAACAATTGGTTGTATCGTTTTGGCTCAGGTTTCGGCTTTGTCATTTATTCAGAAAAGCGAGAAGATTTTGTTGGCGATTCAGAAAAAAGACTTTTCATTGTTTCCGAAAACTGAAGAGAATAACTTGGTTGATAATGCTGTAAAACTCTATTACCAAAGCAAAGAAGAACATTTGTCTCTGTCATCTTACAAACTTTTGTACGAAGAAATTCTGAATCAACTGGAAATCGGATTGATGATTCTTTCCGAGAAAAATAATCAGTGGGAAGTATTTTATGTGAATCCTGTTTTTCTGGAAATTCTTCAGATTCCAAAATATAATTCGTGGGAATTGTATGAATCTAAAGCATCTGAATTTTATAAAATCATCGAACAAACCAATTACGAAAACTCACAGGAATTTTTTGATATTTCGATTAATGAAAATGTAAAACAATCGTTTTCTCTTCGAACCAAAAAAGTGCAGAATGTCAAAAACCGTTTCTGCATCATCAGTCTGGAATCTGTTCAGAAAATAATCGAGCAAAAAGAAAAATTGGCTTGGAATAACTTGATGAAAGTTATTTCGCACGAACTTCTGAATACATTAACGCCTGTCAATAGTTTGATTCAAAATCTTGAATACATTGCCAATCAGGAAGTTGTCGACAAAGAAGACCAAGAGGAAATGAAGGAAAGTCTGATGATTATCAATTCAAAATCCAAACAATTACTGAATTTCGTGGATGATTACAGACAAGTTGCTGAACTTCCAAAACCTGTTTTCAAAACTATTTCTCTGACAAATATCGTAGAATCTGCACTGAATTTCCTCAAGCCAGAATTCGAAAAAAATCAGATTAAAATCATTAATTCATTAGAAAGCCAAGTGATTTTCGCTGACCAAAAAATGATTGAAAGATGTCTGATTAATCTTTATTTAAATGCAATTTATGCAGTGGCCGACAATTCAGAAAAAATCATTAAAACAGAAATAAAAACATTCAACAAAAGAATTTTATTAAGTGTTGAAGACAACGGAATCGGAATCTCGAATGAAATTAAGGATAAAATTTTCCTTCCATTTTTCACAACCAGAATCAGTGGTTCCGGAATTGGTTTAACTTTGAGCAAAAGTATTATCGAAGCTCATAAAGGTTATCTTAATTATAAACCTTTGGAACAAGGAAGTAGATTTGAAATGTGGTTTGTGGAGCAATAGCACAAAGACACAAGAAAAAAAAGCAAAGAATAAAGACTTAAAGCACAACTATGAAAATCAAAAACAACGCTGGCGAAATTGTAGAATTTGAAATCTCTAAACTGGAAAACTCACTTCGGAATTCCGGCGCAGAAGAAAATTGCATCAAAAAAGTCATCAACAATATTTTACCAAATTGCATCGAAGGCGTTACAACGCGTGAAATTTACAAATTAGCTTTCGACGAACTGAAGAAAATCTCAAATTCCGTCGCAGCACGTTACAGCTTGAAAAAAGCATTATTAGAATTGGGTCCAGCAGGATTTTATTTCGAACAATGGATTGCAAGAGTTTTCCAAAATATTGGTTACAAAACCGAAACCGGACAATTGATAAAAGGCCACGCTGTAACGCACGAAGCGGATGTCATTGCCAAAAAAGACGAGAAAACCTATTGGGTTGAATGCAAATTCCGAAATGCGGAAGACACGAAAATCTCCGTCACAACGCCGATGTACGTTTTATCAAGAATCAAAGATATTTCTGATATTCAATATAATTTGTTCGAAACTAAAACCGAATTTACCGATGGCTGGCTCATTACGAATACTTATTTTACTAAAGATTCCGTGGCGTTTGGCGAATATTATGGACTCAGATTGTTGTCGTGGGATTATCCAAAAGATAAAAACATCAAAAGTTTGGTTGACCAAAATGCTTTATATCCAATCACTTGCCTCACCACTTTGGATGGGAAACAGAAACAAAAATTGCTGGAAAAAAAATGTGTTTTAGTTAAAGAATTATTCAGCAATCAGAATTTATTAGACATTTTAGAACTTAATGAAAAAACGAAATCAGAAATTCTGAAAGAAGCAAAAGAATTACTCGTCATCAAAATTTCCGAATAAAAAAGCCGCCTTGCAAAAATAACAACGCGGTTTAATTTTTCTAACTTCTAGATTCTAAAATCTAGTATCTATTTTATTTTCCTTTCTGTGGCGGATAATTTTTCATTATCTCAGCTACAATCTCAGGGATTTGTCTTTGTTTAGACTTTGGCGAATCTACAGAAAGTCCACTTCCGATTCCCTGCCAAACCAATTTTTGGGTTTTCGCATCCACGATATCCACTACGATGGTTCCGCTATTGTAATTGTTCGTCCAGGTATTTCCCATTCCGAAGCCGCCGCCCCAGCCCCAAGGTCTTCCCCAGCCGAAACCGCCACCATAAGAAGTCGTAACATCCTGGACTTTCTTGTGCGACGCTTTCACATTGATAATCAAATCAGGATTCTGAGCTGATGTCAAAGTTTTTGCCTGCAATTGTTTTGACAATTCATTCAAAACTCTGTCCTTGTCGATGTCATTCAGTTTCAGATCGTCTGTTCTCAGCAAATAGGTTTTGTAGTTGGCAAAATTTGCTGTCGCTGCGTAGTCAGATTTCACGTTGAAAGGGCTGCAAGAAGTCACGCCCAAAGAAACTGCTGCCAGTAATATGAAGAAATATTTTTTCATTGTAATATTATTTAGATTTTTTATTAAATGTATCCGTCTTTTTATCGTAGCCATATGGGCAATGTCGGCATCCACTTTTGCAGCAATAGCCGCGTTTCAGATGGAATTTTTCCGTAAAAACCTTATAACCTTGCTCATTGTAGTAGAAGTCTTCATTCTCTTTGATGTCATTTAGTTTCATAAGTTAAAAAACTGTACCAAAATTTTTATCTTTGATAGATTATTAATCAAAATTATTATGGCAGCTATTTCCGCCCTCCGTTCCCAATCTTTTTGCCTACGCTTTTCCAGCTACAAAAAAGGATTTCCACTCAAACCTAACGAAGTGGTTCATCGATTCGAAATAAAAAATAGAAAAGATGAGATAAGTCGGGCTGCAGATTCGTCTTCAAATCAAATTTATCCCTTAAATATTAGAATTACTATCTAATTTCTAAACTCTAAATTCTCAAATGATAATCATCTGCCAAAGATTACTCAAAAATACTAAAATTTCGGGGATTACCTTGTTCCCGTTTATTTTGCTTAGGAAAAAAGAGTTGAGACAAAATGAGATTCTCATTAATCACGAGAAAATCCATCTTCGCCAGCAGCTAGAATTGTTGATTATTCCATTTTATATTTGGTATCTATCAGAATATTATATCAAATATCTAAAATACAAAAATCCGGAACTTGCTTACCGCAACATCAGCTTCGAAAGAGAAGCGTATGCGAACGACCAAAACCTCGATTATGTTAAAACCCGGAAATTCTGGGGTTTTATTTCTTACTTATAAATGAAAAATATACGCTCACAACCAACTGACAATCAAATATATTATTTATAAAAACGCATTGAATATTACATTTTCATCAAAAAAATTTCTAAGACTATAAAATAATCTAAATTTGCAAAATTATTTTTCAATAATTCTTTAATTATGTCGCAAGATAGCAGTGGTCATTTTGACCTCAAAAAACTTTCCGCCGTTGGGATTTTAGTTTCATTAGGAATTGTTTTCGGAGACATCGGAACATCGCCATTGTACGTGATGAAAGCCATCATCAACGCTGGGAAATCCGGAGGTCTCATCTCTGAAGAATACATAGAAGGTGCACTTTCGTGTATCATCTGGACACTGACTTTACAGACTACCATCAAATACGTTATCATCGCTCTGAAAGCGGATAACAAAGGAGAAGGAGGTATCCTTTCTCTATATTCACTTGTCAAAAGGTTCAAGAAAAAATGGCTTTACCTCATAGCCATTATTGGAGGTGCGGCTCTGGTTGCAGATAGTATCATTACCCCATCGCTAACGGTAATGTCCGCAATAGAAGGTCTGGAACTGGTTGTGCACAAACCACCGGTTGTACCCATTACTTTGGCAATTTTGGTAATTATCTTCATCGTACAGCAATTTGGAACCAGTTTTATCGGGAAGTTTTTCGGACCGGTAATGGTGCTTTGGTTTTTGGTTTTAGGCGGTTTTGGTTTGGTTCATCTTGTTGAACATCCAACAATCCTTAAGGCTTTCAATCCTTATTATGCTGTGAAACTAATTTATAATTCTCCGAGTGCCATTGTTATTCTTGGTGCTGTTTTCCTTTGTACTACAGGAGCAGAGGCTTTGTATTCCGATCTTGGTCACTGCGGGATGAAAAATATACAGGTCAGCTGGATTTTCGTAAAATCAATGCTTATCCTCAATTATCTTGGACAAGGTGCATGGTTATTAAGTAATTATCATGAAGTTTTCCGCGGGAAAAATCCTTTCTTCGGAATAATGCCGGAATGGTTTATCATTCCTGGCGTTGTGCTTGCAACAGCTGCAGCTATCATTGCCAGTCAAGCAGTTATTACAGGTGCTTTTACCATGTTTTCAGAAGCAATGTCCCTCAATTTCTGGCCAAATCAGGAAATCGAATATCCTTCGGGGATCAAAGGACAGATGTACATCCCGAAAATCAACTGGGGATTATTATTACTTTGTTTTATCGTTGTAATTTATTTCAAGGAATCGGGCAAGATGGAAGCCGCTTACGGACTATCGATTACCGTCACGATGCTGATGACCACCATTCTCTTGATATTCTGGTTCCTGAAAACACGCACCAATAAAATATGGATTGCACTTTTTGCATTGGTTTACATTGTTATCGAAGGTGGATTTTTCAGTGCTAATATTATCAAATTCTTTGATGGTGGCTGGATGTCTGTTATCCTTGCAGGATTCATTGGAATCTGTATGTACGCCTGGTACAACGGCAGAATCATTAAAACAACTTTCATCAAATTTGTGAAACTGGAGAAATATATCTCTACGATAAAGGATATGAAGCTGGATGAGACGATTCCGAAATTTGCAACCAATCTTGCATTCATCAGCCGTGCGAAAAGAGATGATGAAGTAGAATCCAAAATCATTTACTCCATCATCCGCGCACAACCTAAAAGAGCGGATCATTATTTTATATTAAATATTGTGAATCAGGAAGATCCTTACAGTTTCAAGTACAATGTTGAAGAAATCCTACCGGGAACTATTTATAAAATCAGTTTCCTTCTTGGATTCAAAAGAGACAGAAGGATCAATGATTACTTCCAGCAGGTTCTGGCAGAACTGATGGAAGAAGGCACGATTCCGTCCAGAAGTTCGCACCCATCACTCAGAGCGCATAATATACCGCCGGATCTCAAATTTGTAATTATTGATAATGTTTATATTAATGACTTTTTGTTGACGATACGTGACAAAATTATCCTTAACATCTATCATTTTGTGAAAAAACTGGGAAGTAATGATTTCACTTCTTACGGTGTTGCCAGCCACAATGTTGTTGTAGAGTCTGCACCACTACTTGATCAGAAAATCAAAACAGAAAAGATAGAAAAAGTCGAAACCAAACATTTCGATTAATCAGAAAAAAAATCGCTATTTTTGTAAGATGGATACGAAACAAAAAGAGTTGAATATCGCAACTATAAAAGACGTTCTGAGACAATATCTTATGGATAAGGGTTTCCGCAATACGCCGGAGCGATATACCATCCTGGAGGAGATTTACAACATGGAACACCACTTCAATGTGGACGATCTTTACCTGCTAATGATGCAGAAAAAATACCACGTAAGCAAAGCTACGATCTACAACACCATAGAGATTTTTTTGGACGCAGGACTCATTAGAAAGCATCAGTTTGGAGAGAAAACCCTGAGCACATCTTCTTACGAAAAATCATATTTCGATAAGCAGCACGATCATTTGGTGATTTATAAAGAAGATTCCGACAAAGTGATTGAAGAAATTATAGAATTCTGTGATCCGAGAATCCAGGGCATCAAAGAATCTATAGAAAAAGCATTCGGTGTAAGTATTGATAATCATTCTCTGTACTTCTACGGACACAAGAAGTCTGAAAATTAATGAAGAAAGCGTTTCTTTTTATTTTACTTTTAATTGTTGTAAGACTCTTTTCACAAGTTGTACCAACCCAAAATCAAGGTTTGGTAAAAGATCCTTTTTTCAAAAATTCCAATCCAAATACCGAAGCTTCTAAAAAAGTTCAGCATAAACATTCCGACAATTTCGGTGTGAAAGCTGATAAATATGAAGGCAATCCTGTGTTTTCCGGAAATGTTATATTTGAACATCAAGGATCAATTTTAACTGCTGATGAAGTCGTTTTTTATCAGAAAGAAAATTTTCTGAAAGCCATCGGGCATGTTGTTCTCACAACTTCTGACGGAAGCAAAATCACTGCCGAAGAAATGGAATATGACGGAAACACACAACGTGGAATTGCCCGGAAAAATGTAGTCCTTACCGATCCGAAACAAACCATTAAAACAGAAACACTCTATTACGATAAAATCCCAAATACCGCTTACTTCAATACTGGAGGAACCATTTACAGTAACGACGGAAGCGTGATGTACACAAAAGCTGCAACATATTATCTTAATACAAAAATGATCGATTTTATCGGCCGTTCGAATATAGAAACTGATAAATATACAATCATCAGTGATAATATAAAAACCAATCAAAACACAGGCGTTTCGGACTTTTTTGGTCCAACAACGATTAGAAGTAAGGAAAATTACAAAAACTACGTCTATACAGAACAGGGAACTCACAATTCCAAAACTGGTGAATCTTTCCTTAATAAAAATTCGAGAATCCATTACAATGACAAAGTTCTGACCGGAGACAAATTATACTTCAACAGAAACACAGGTTTTGGAAAAGGCACCGGCAATGTGACCTTGGATGACCCCAAACAAAACCGATATATAAAAGGTGGCTATGGCGAGATCTATGAGAAAAAAGATTCCGCAATGGTTACCGATAAACCTTATGTTGTCAAGATTCTCGGCAAAGATTCAGTCTATATGGCTGCTGAAAAATTCCTGACTTATCAAAAACCGGATTCAGCAAATTCTCTAAAGAAAAAAAGCTTTTTACGGGCTTTTAGAAAAGTGAGGATTTACAAAACGAACATGCAAGGCCGCGCAGATTCTCTGAGTTTCAATGAGACCGATGGCGAGATGCACCTGATGAGAAAGCCGATTCTTTGGATGGGTGCAAAGCAGGTGACTGGCGATGAAATCCGCGTGTACAGCAATCCGGAAAAAGAGATTACAGATTCCATTCGTGTTATAGGAAATGCGTTTGCCATCAGCAAGGCAGATTCTCTTAATTTGAAAGACGAATTCAATCAGATCAAAAGCAAAAATATGATTGTCTATCTGAAGGATAATGCGATTGATATTGCAAAAGCGGTCGGCAATGCACAGGCCATTACCTATGCGGATGATGAAAATCAAAAGACACATGTTGTAACAAGAATTGGCGTTGCACTTTCCACTTGTGGAGAGATTGTTGCTGAATTTTTGGAGCGCCGTCTGGAAATTGTAGATTGTAATATTGGTGCAAATACAGACACATATCCGATGAGCAAAATCTCAAAGGACGAACGGTTTTTCAAAGATTTCAATTGGAATACGAAAGACCGTCTGCAGAAATGGAGAGACATTTTTCTAGACACACCCAATTATCCCGAAATCGTCTATCAATCCGACAATTCTCTCTTCGAACGAGCCGATGCCGAGCGTAAAAAGCTGGAGGAGAAAAATAAGCCGAAGACGCCGGTAAGGATAAAGAAGTAATATTTAGTTCAGAAATTAATTATTCGCAATGAAAATATTGAACGCATTTAAAATTATTATATGTTGTATGATTTTTTCAATTGTATTAATTAGTTGTACAAAGAAGTATTCTACTTTAGTAATCGAGATTAAAAATCAGAAAAAATCAAGTGACATTTTTGTAGAGCTAAATGAATTAGTTGTGAAAAAAGACAACAAGATTTTCAAAACATTTTTACCAAAAGATAAAAGTCCATTTCTTGAAGATCCATTAAAAATTGACAGTCTGGAAAAAGGCGTTTATCAATTCGAATATGATGACTTATTTGGACGAACGCAAATAAAAATCTACGAAGCTAAAAACAGAAATGAAATCGACACTTTGATTATCCATCCTGATTATATTGATATTTCAAAACAAATCGGAAACTCAATTATTAAGAAATTAAAGGACAATCAAATCATTTTCAATTTCGAATCGAAAGGTTGTTTCCATACGACTTCTGATTCAATGATTATCCAAAACAAGAACAATACATTTTTTCTCATTAACAAAGGAAAAATAAAAGAATTGAATCAAATTGATATAGACAAATTAATTCGATTTGAATCAGAACTATATTCAATTCCCCAAGAAAGAAATTGTACAACTACCGAATCCTATAAGATCAAATTCAAGAATAAAACTCAGGAATTTATAAATGGAAATTGTAGTTGGAACGGTTGGTATGATATAAAAAATGAGCTGAAACTAAATTAAAGAATTCTTTTTAGTTATTTCTATTTTCAAAAATCCCGAACTTTGCAGAAGTTTAGAAGCAGTGTCTTATTAAAAATTGATTTTAAACCTAACTTCTAAAATCTAATTTCTAACATCTACTCAAAAAATGAAGACCGATTTTTTCAAATACCAAGCCCAAACAACACCCTATGCCGCAGGTTTCGAAGTGGAAAAAGCGGAAGGAAGTTACATCTACGGAAAAAACGGAATCGCTTATCTGGATTTTGTAGCCGGCGTTTCTGCAAATACGTTGGGACATTCGCATCCAAAAGTGGTAAATGCCATCAAAGAACAGGCAGACAAATATCTGCACGTGATGGTTTACGGCGAATATGCGCAGGAAAAACCAGTTGCGCTTTGCAAACTTTTGGCAGAATCAACGCCTGAACCTTTGGAAGTGACATATCTCGTCAACTCTGGAGCAGAAGCTATTGACGGAAGTCTGAAACTTGCCAAAAGATATACAGGAAGAGAAGAAATAATCGCCTTCAAAGAAGCGTATCACGGAAACACACACGGCGCACTTTCTGTTGCCGGAAACGAAGTTCACAAAAGAGAATTCCGTCCGCTGTTGCCGATGGTCAATTTCATTGAGTTCAATAATGAGGATGACTTTAATAAAATTACGGAGAAAACGGCTTGTGTGATTGTGGAAACCATCCAAGGAGCGGCAGGTTTCATTATGCCAAAAGCTAATTACTTCATCAATCTGAAAAAGCGATGTGAGGAAGTTGGGGCTTTGTTGATTCTTGATGAGATTCAGCCGGGTTTTGGACGTACGGGAAAACTGTTTGCGTTTGAACATTTTGGGATTGTTCCTGACATTCTTGTGATGGGAAAAGGAATGGGCGGTGGCGTTCCTGTTGGCGCTTTTATGAGTTCCAAGGAGATTATGATGAGCCTTTCGCATTCGCCGAAGTTGGGACATATTACGACTTTTGGAGGAAATCCTTTGATAGCAGCCGCTTCCCTGGCAACTCTAAAAGAAATTTTGGAAAGTGGGTTGATGGATGAAACTGACAAAAAAGAAAAGCTTTTCCGGGAATTGCTTGTACATCCTAAAATTAAAAATGTGAACGGAATAGGTTTGATGTTGGCCGTAAATCTTGGAAGTCCGGAATACACTTTAAAAGTCGCATCCAGATGTATGGAAAAAGGATTGATTGTCTTCTGGCAACTTTACCGAAATGAGTATATGAGAATTTCTCCGCCGTTGACCATCTCGGAAGAGGAAATCCGAAAAGGTTGTGCAATTATTCTTGAAGCTTTGAATGAAGTATAAATAGGAATAAAATTAAAAAAGCAAGAATTTAGAATCCTTGCTTTTCATTTGAAAGTTCGTTTAATTATTTTTTTACAAATTTTACAGACTGATTATTAATTTTAATAATGTAAGTCCCGATTTTTAGAGGTTGGATATTTATCTTCTCATCGTCATTCAAAACAGATTTGCTTATTAGTTTCCCAGTTAAATCATAGATTAAAATTTCGCTATTCTTCGCAGCATTGCTAATTGATATAAAATCTGAGGCGGGATTTGGATATACAGAAACATCCTTACTTTTAATAAAATTGCTGGTATTCAGTAAATTCAAATCAAACTTAGAAATTTTGTTACTATCTCTTTGCGAGAAAAAAACGGTAGTTCCTTTATTTGTAATGCCATAAGGTCCACCCAAATTGCTTGCTACTGCATTCATATTAGCATCGAAGATCTTCCCACTTCCGTAGTCTGTCAAATATAAGTTTGAATTTGCAACTGTCAAAAACGCTGGTTCATCTAGTCCTTCAAGTATATTGATGACCGTTGGAACTGCTAGCGTAATATCAGCTTTTGAAATCTTATTGGAATCAAATTGAGAGAAATATAGGATATTTCCATCCACAAATAATCCAGTAGGGCCATTCAGATTAGTGAGAAAATCTGTTTTTGCGAAGGTTGTCAAATTTAATTTCGTGATTTTTCCTGATTTGTATTCAGCAATGTATAAATTATCACCTCCAATAGCTATTCCGGTGGCGCCTGGTATATTAGTGGCAAGTGTTGTCAAAATTGGTGTGGTAGAAGTAATGTCGATTTTGGAAATTTTACCGCTGGTCGAACTGACACCATATTCAGAAATATACAGTGTGTTTCCCTGAATCAATACAGCATCAGGATTTGATAGACCAGTAACTAAATCAGATTTTACCGGTACAGGTAATGAAATGTCAATTTTTGAAATCCTATCGGATTCTGCAACATAAAGATAATTTCCGGAGATTGCCAAGCCTGCTGGTTCAGAGAGACCAGATGTCAAAACATCTGTAATTTGCGCTTTGATAGTTATAGCAAAAATAACTACTAGCAATAATAGTTTCTGTTTCATAAAATGTGTTTTTTCAAGGCTGCAAATATAAAAATATTTTTTTTTAATTCTATTCTTAGAATATTTCAATAAAGTGGAATACTTGAAATTAATTATCTACTTTTTTTTCATTCTGTCGGAAACCTAACGGAGTGGTTCGACGAAGTCAATCTCAACAGTTAAAAATTCCTTTGGAATGACAAAATTGTGTTTTTGGAACAAATCTTAATTTAATGACGAATCTGCAGCCCGACTTGAGTGGAAATCCTTTTTTGCTTGTACATAAGTTCAACTTAATTGAAAATTTGAGCAAAAAAGATTGGGAACGGAAGGCGGATAAAGCTGCCCAAATTTTAATAAAAATTACTGTTCATCAAGGCTAACTAATCGGCTAATAAAAATCATACATTATTTCTATAAAAATTTTGGATTTCCATAGACATTTTGATTTGGAAATAAAAAATTAATTTATATATTGCGCCACAATTAGAATTATAGTATGGCGAAAACGAAAGTGCAGTACGAATACAATATGCATTGTCTCTCAGAGATTTTGTACGAGTATTTGGCGAGTGCAGAAGGATTATCAGAATGGTTTGCGGAAGATGTAGTGGAGCGTGGAGACGATTTTTTCTTCAGCTGGGGAAGCGGTCCTGCTGAAAAAGCGACGCTGATCCGATACAAGCCGGAAAGTTTTGTCCGTTTCCGTTGGGAAGAAGACGAAGGAACGAAATATTTCTTCGAACTTTCTATTGTCATAGATGAGATTACGGATGATCTTTCTCTTAATATCACGGACTTTTGCGAGCCTGGCGATGAGGAGGAAAACAGACTCTATTGGGAAAACCTGATAGAAAATCTACAATTAAAATTAGGAGCTTCTTAAAAATAATGGATGAACGATTTTATCGTTCATTATTTTTTTATATTCTACAATGCAGAAGATAGTTTACACACAAGACAATTTACAGTTACTGAACCGCTCTTTTCTTTTTGGAGATTCGGTTTGGGTTTCATTTTTCATCAGAAACGGTCAAATCGTGATGGCGGAGGAATCTTACTTCTTCCTAATGGCTTCGATGCGAAAGATGAGATTGAATATTGCTTTGATTTACACGTTGGAATTTTTCCAGGAACTTTTTCAGAATGAAGTTTTATCGAAAGGCGTTCAGAACGGAATCGTCCAGTTGATGGCTTACAGAAAGCAGGACGACAAACCTTTGGCAAAATCTGAAACAGCTTTCTTTTTCGAAGTGGATGAGACGGAAGATGTGTTGAGAATACAAGGCAATGTGGAGTTGGATTTGATTAAGGAAATCAATGTGAATGCAAATCTTCTGAGTAATATTCGAGTTCATTCTCCGGAAAATATTTATGCTCAGATTTATGCGAAAGAGAATGATTTGGACGATGTGATTCTCCTCAATCCAAATAAAAAAATCGCACGAAGTATCTTCGGAAATCTTTTGTTTTTGCAGGATAATGTGATAAAAATCCCGAAACAAACGGAAGGTGCGTACATTTCGCCACTGATGGAAAACTTCGTTACTTTCATTCATAAAAATAAACTGGCTGAAATAGAAGAAGCGGAAATCATCGCTTTCGAATCTCAAAAAGCTGAGGAAATTTTAAGAATTTCTGATGAAAGAGGTGTTCATTCTGTATCAAAAATCAGGAACAAAACCTTTGAAAATACTAAATTTTTGGAAATGGTAAATAAATGGTCGGAATCTTTCGATCCAACTTTATAATATGAAAAATTCCAGCAAATGCTGGAATTTTTTATGGTGCTAATCTGGAAATTATCCAATCAAAATCTTCTGTTAATTTATAAATAATCCTGTCGTGAAGGCGGTTTGGTCTGCCCTGCCAGAATTCTATTTCGTAAGGTTTTGCAATGTAGCCGCCCCAATTTTGCGGTCTCGGGACTTCTTTGTTTTCGAATTCTTTCTCGAGGTTTTTTAATTTATTCTCAAGAAAATCACGGTTGAGAATTTCCTGACTTTGTGGTGAAACGGCTGCGCCTAACTGGCTTCCTTTCGGGCGGGAATGGAAATAGCCGTCGCTGAGATTTTCTGCAATTCTTTCCACATTGGCTTTGATGATAATTTGTCTTTCGAGACTTGGCCAGAAAAAATTGAGGCAGGCTTTGTGGGTATTCTCGATGGATTTTCCTTTTCGGCTGTCATAATTTGTGTAGAATATGAAACCTTCCCAATTGTAGGATTTGAGCAGAACCATTCTTGTTCTTGGACAGCCGTCATCTTCAACGGTTGAGATTGCCATTGCGTTGGATTCTGAGACTTCGGGATTGTTTTCTGCATCCAGGAACCAATCACGGAATTGTTCGATTGGGTTTTGTTTGATCTCAGTTTCTATAAGTTGGGATTTTTCGTAGATTTTTCTTTTATCGTGGAGGTTTTCTGAGTTGTTCATTTGATTTGAGTGCTGGGAATTATTTAAACGCAAAGTTCGCTAAGATTTTATAAATACTAACTGTTTTAAGGTCGCAAAGTTACTTCGACAAGCTCAGCATAAACTTCAACTCATCAAAGATAAAAATTCAAATTATGAGAAAATTATAATTGAAGACAAATCTTCAACTTGGCGAAGCTGCAGCCCGGCTTGAACGGAAATCCTTTTTTGTGGCTGGAAAAGCTATGGCAAAAAGATTGGGAGTGGAAGACGGATAAAGCTGCCCCAAACAAAATTGGTCCGACTGAGTCAAATTATTTCAATCGAGATAATTTTAACTTAATTTTCACTTCAATTTCTTTTCAAAAAAATATTTTTTTTATAGATTTGATAGATGAATTACTCTTACAAAGGTAAAATTTTAATATCAACGCCGGATATTTCGGGTGATATATTTTCCCGTTCGGTCGTTCTGATCATAGATCACAACGAGAATGGAGCGTTTGGTCTTATCCTGAATAAAAAGAACCAAAATATGAGTTCCAAGCTTTTGAATATCCTCGGTTTTCCGGTGGAATTATACGAAGGCGGGCCAGTGGAACACGAGAGAATCTATTTTATTCTGAAAGGTCAAAAAATCACATCTGAGTTCGTTGAAGTCAACAATGAATTTTACCTGACAGAAGACGTTGACTCTGTGGTTTCTGCGATTATTAATGGAGAAATAAGCACTGCTGACATCAAAGTTTTCTCCGGCTATTCCGGCTGGGCTAGTATGCAGTTGGAAGGCGAATTACAAAGGAAAATGTGGACCATTGTAGATGTTTATAATCTGGATTACACGTTACCAAATGATCAAGGTCTTTGGAAAAATATTATGCAAAATCTGGGTGGTGAGTTTCTGCTTTGGGCAAATGCGCCGGAAGATGTTTCGCTGAATTAATTTTATTTGAACATTAAAATAAAAAAGGAGAAAATAGATCATTGCTATTTTCTCCTTTTTTTATAACTAATTTTTTGATTAATGACTTCTAACCCGGAATTTTCTCTTCGAAAATGCTTTTGCCTTCGCAGTCGTAATAAGTGCAAGTTTTTGCGTCCAGGTCAACAATCCATTTGAAAACGCCACTGTCTGCGCAATCTTTGCAGAATTGGAAAAAGTCGGTATTTCCTTGTTGGTGATTTCGTAGGTCTGCTAAAAATTTTTCAGGATTCACGATTCCGTAAATCAGCAATGGTGCATATTGTTGGGCTGAAGTCACTTGGGTTTCGTCATTGCCCTTATAAGTTGTGGAGCCATCTTCCACGTAGGTTTCGAAGGTCTGAACGCCTAATTCTTTGATGGTCTTTGCAAATGCTGGGAAATTCTTTCCGCTTTCTACGTTGGAGTGTGCAGCTTCTATTTGTGCTAATGTAAACATTATTGTAAATTTTTCTGTGTTTTAATTTTCTTTGATATTTCTCTGATTTCCTTCAGTAGCAAAGGAAAACCTGGTTTTGCCATACTCACATGGTCGAAACCATCTTCTTCTAATAGTTTAACCGAAGGATGTTTCACAAGCTCCAACATTCTTGCCAAATAAGCATTTTCTTCGTATCGTCCGAATAATTCAAGGTTTCTGTCGCCCGTAATCAAAACAATTGGCGGAGCATCTTTCCGAACATGGAATAATGGTGCGTACTCATCAATTGTTGGTTGCAATTCTGAAATTCCTTTTTCTTTTCTAATCTGGAAATGCGTGATCGCCTGTCCGCTGAATGGAATCAGTCCCGCAATTTCATTGGCATCAATCTTATATTTCTGAAGATATTTTTTATCCAACGTGATCATCATCGCCAGGTAGCCGCCAGCCGAATGTCCAGATTGGAAGATTAGATTTTTATTGCCTCCGTATTTTTCAATATTATCAAAGACCCAAGCTGTTGCTGCAGCCGCATCTTCTATGTAAGCTGGTGCTTTGACCTTTGGTGCTAAGCGATATTCCACACTTACAACAGCAATATTTTCATTTAATAATTCTTTCGGCAGCTCATTATTTCCGCCAGTCAATCCGCCACCGTGAAACCAAATGACCGTTGAGAAATTCTTGACATTGGTCGGATAATAGAAATTCAGCTTACATTGGGAATTGATGTAAGCATCTTTTTTCGAAATATTTTCCGGATAATAGGAAATATTGTTCTCTGTTTTATATTCTGTCTGAGCAAAAGAAATTGCAAACACAAGAATTAGAATAAGGCTTAAATGTTTTCTTAGCATCATTAATATTTTATAAAAATTTGACTTCTACTCTACCCGATTCGTGGTAGAAAAATCCGTGTTCGTCGTATTCTACATTCGAGAGACCTTCCAAAATATCATAAACCATTTTCTGTAAAACGCCATCGCCGATTCCGTGGATGATTTCCAAATTCTTGATGTGATTTTTCCGACAGAAATCTATAGTTTCCAAAAGTTTTTCTTTTTGAATCATCAATCTCTCGAAAGCGTCATAATCAGATGGATTTTTGACCAATAATTGAAAATGAAGGTCTAATTTTAAAGGTGTTTTATTGTGCTTTTTGGAAACGTTTTTCAAACTTTCATTTTTTCTAATGACCGGCGAATTCTCATATAATCCAGAATCGATGAGCGTCAATTGACTTTTAGGAAAATTGTAGGTGAAACCGTGCTCATCCTCGATTTTCACCTGGTCAGCAATGATTTTCAAAATGGTTCCTTTCAAATCATCATCTATTACCGAAACTTTGTCTCCTATTTTCATATTTTATTTCGTTCCTAATTCTATTACTTCCAGATCTTTGACTTCATCTTTAAAAATTGTAAAACGCATCATCGTTCTCACTTTGTGCCAGCCGACTTTTCCGCAAGCACCGGGATTGAGATGCAACAAATTATTTCTTTTGTCATACATCGCTTTCAGAATATGAGAATGCCCGGAAATGAACAACTTCGGCTTTTTCTCAGCAATCTCTTGTTTCGCCAAAGCTGAATATCTTTCTGGATAACCACCGATATGAATCATCAAAACATCAACCTCTTCACATTTGAAACTTAGAACTTCAGGGAAAATCGTTCTGATTTTTGCTTCGTCGATGTTTCCGTAAACGCCACGGATTGGTTTTATCTTTTCTAATTCCTCGATCACTTTCATATTTCCAAAATCACCGCAATGCCAGACTTCATCGGCGTCTTTTGCGTAGTCAAGAATCCTGTCATCAATGTAAGAATGTGTGTCTGATAAAAGAAGGATGCGTTTCATTTTGAAATTTAAATTAATAATTAAAGCTGAAAAGTAATTCCATATTTTGAAAAATACCAGATTGCTACAGCTAATGAAATTCCCATTAATAACAAAATCATCAGGATCCAAAAAGCCAAACTCTTAATTCCCTTTTTGTACAAAATCACAAAAGTCGATTGCAAAACAATGAAAAGAATCAGCAATACCACGACATTAACAATGATCTGAGTTTCCGATAATCCCTGACTGAAAAGAAAAACTGAGACCAAAACAAAGATGATGACCATTAGTTTGATGAATTCTGCAGGATCGGAAAGTTTATTTGTCTTGAGCGGTTTCATTTATTTAAAGATTTTTCGAATCACGAAATTACGAATTAAGATCTTCTTGATAATTAAAAAAAAATCAGGAAATTTGCCTCGAAATGAGATATTTTATAGAGTTTGCCTACGATGGGTCTTCTTTTTTTGGCTACCAAATCCAGCCCAACCAGATTTCTGTGCAGGAAGAATTGGAAAAGGCATTGTCAACAATTCTTCGTGAACCGATAAAAACAACCGGAGCAGGAAGAACGGATACTGGTGTGCACGCAAAAAAGATGTTTGCACACTTCGAAACCGAGCAAAATCTGGGTGAAAATCTGGTTTACAAACTCAATTCCTTTTTGTCGGAAAATATTTCTATAAAACAAATTTTTGAAGTTCCAGCCGATATGCACGCACGATTCAGTGCGACATTTCGGACTTACGAATATTATATTTCGACAGAGAAAAATCCGTTCACTATAAATTCTTCTTGGCAAACCTGGCGACAAAAACAATTGAACATCGATGCGATGAATGAGGCCTGCAAAATCCTTTTCGAATACGATGATTTCACAAGTTTTGCCAAACTCCACACCGATAACAAAACCAACATTTGCAAAATCTACAAAGCAGAATGGGAACAATTTGGAAATCAATTGAAATTCACGATTTCAGCTGACAGATTTTTGAGAAATATGGTACGAGCGATAGTTGGAACTATGGTGGAAATCGGAACCGGAAAATTGCAACCAAACGATTTGCGAAAAATCATTGAAGATAAATATCGAAATTCTGCAGGTGTTTCTGCGCCAGCCCAAGGACTTTTTCTGGTGGATGTAGGTTATTGATTTTAAGTAGTTTATTTGTTTTTGAAGAAAATAATTGTAATTTTAAATCGTTGATTAAAAGTTCTTTATCTTTTTTCTAAAATCTAACACCTCAAAACTATGACAGAAATAGACAAACTTGCTTTTGCCCTGAATCAATTTGCCGGACTTTCCGAGGAAGATTTCAAACTGTCATCTGACCTTTGGCTGCACAAAAATTACAAAAACGGTGCTCCGCCAAAAAATGTAGTGGCACCATTCTCAACCATCAAAATCGTTTGGCCGGTTGTGAATTTCTTCAAAGGAAACAGTCCGTTTTTAGGAACAAAAGATTGGTATCACCGCGCATTTTTCAATAATTATTCTCAGGAAGAAAGCGACTAATTGTATGAAACTATTGCCGCTCCCGAAAGCAGAAGGTTGGCGAGAGACCCACTTTTGAAAGCCATTGGAAATGTAGATTTCAACAAAGCTCATAATCCTATCTTATTTATTGGTGGTGGTAACGATGCTATTTTCCCACCGGAATTCACAGCAAAAATTGCACATTCTTACAAAGACAAAAGCAGTCTTGTAGATTTGAAAATATTCGAAGGGAGAAGTCATTTTATCTGTGGCGAAAAAGGCTGGGAAGAAGTTGCAGGCTATGTTTCCGAATGGATCGCTAAGCATTAAAAATCATCTCAAACACTTTTTGTCGGTTTTTATTATCATTTCGATAATTTGACTTGCCATTTTTATAGGTGGGCCTTGCAATTTCATAGGTCAACCTATCTTTTTGTCAGGTAAGCCTATCACTTTTATACGCGAACCTACCTTTTTAATAGGCGAGCCTACTACTTTCGTAGGCTGACCTATCTTTTTGCCAGGAGAGCCTTTCACTTTTATAGGCGTGCCTACCAATTTCGTGGGCTGACCTGCGTTTTTGCAAGGTGAGCCTATCACTTTCATAGGCGAGCCTACCTTTTTAATAGGCTCGGCTACCCTTTTCGTAGGCTAAGTTTGTATAAAATGATGAGAATATTTTCCTCTTTCGCTCAAAGTTTAAAATTTTAAAGTCTTATTTTTGCAAAGATTTTTTCGACACAGAAAAATCTCTCGAATTAATAGAAAATGAAGAAACAAACGACCTGGGATATTGTAAAAAGACTGTTTATGATTGGGATGAAATTCCGGTCTTGGTTTATCATCACCCTTGTAATTTCCATTGTTCTAGCAATCGTTTCTACCTACAGACCGATTCTGACGAAAAATGTGGTCGATATCGACATCGTTCAGCTTAAGGACAAAGCGCAACTGATGAAGCACATCTATCTGCTCATCGGATTGGTAGTTGCAGAGACGATTCTGAATTTCTTTCTGGTTTATTTCTCGAATTTTATTTCTCAAAATGTGATTCGTGACATTAGAGAAAGACTTTACCACAAATTAATCTACTTCAGAACCGCTTTTTTTGACAAAACACCAATCGGAAGTCTGGTTACAAGAGCAGTTGGCGATGTAGAAACGATTGCGACGGTTTACACGGACGGATTCCTGATGGTTTTCGGAGATATCCTGAGAATTATAATGGTGTTGTTTGCGATGTTTCAGGTGGATACGCATCTTAGTATGATTTCTTTAGCGATTCTTCCGCTGATGGTTGTCATAACAAGAGCTTTTCAGAAAAGACTGAAAACAGCTTTCGGAATGGAAAGAAGCTGGACCTCGACCCAGAATAGTTTTGTGCAGGAACGTTTGGCGGGAATGCCTTTGATTCAGGTTTTCAACAGACAGGAAGCGGAGTTTACGAAGTTTGATAAAATTAATATCGAACTTAAAAAAGCGTTATTGAGAACGGTTTTCATCTTCTCATTATTCTTTCCTGTTGTTGAATTGATTTCGTCACTTTTTATTGGATTTATCTTATTTTATGGTGGTTTCATCAAATCTACGCCAGGGGTAATCATCGCTTTTATTCAGTTTATTAATATGTTGATTCGTCCGTTGAGACAGATTGCAGATAGATTTAATAATATCCAAAGAGGAATTGTCGGTGCAGAGCGGGTTCTGGGCGTAATGGATGAAGATCAGGCGATGCCTAACAATGGAACAATTGCCAGAGACCATTTCGATGGAAAAATTGAATTTCAAAAGGTACATTTTGCTTACGATGAGAAACAATTGGTTCTGAAAGGCATCGATTTCAAAGTGAATTCCGGAGAAACTGTTGCGATTGTTGGAGCAACCGGAGCCGGAAAATCGACGATTATAAGTCTGATAACCAGACTTTATGATATCAATTCCGGAAAAATAATGTTGGACGATGTGGACATCAGAGATTATGAATTGTATAATTTGAGAAGCCACATTGGTGTAGTGTTGCAGGACGTTTTCCTTTTCCACGGCAGTATTTTTGAAAATCTGACTTTGGGCGACGAAAGCATAACTCTGGAACAAGTTAAAAAAGCGGCAAAAGAAATTGAAGTAGATCAATTCATCGAGCAATTGCCTGGCGGTTACGATTATGTGGTGAGCGAAAGAGGTTCGTCCATTTCCCTTGGACAAAGACAATTGTTGTCATTTTTGAGAGCTTATCTTTCCGACCCGAAAATTCTGATTCTTGATGAAGCGACCTCATCTATCGACCACGAAAGTGAAAAATTAATCCAGAGAGCAACCGAAAAAATCACGAAAAACAGAACATCAATCCTCATCGCACACCGACTTTCAACAATAGAAAAAGCGGACAAAATCATCGTGATGGATCACGGATTGATTGTGGAAGAGGGAACACATCAGGAATTGCTTTCGAAAAATGGTTATTATTCTTTGCTATACAAGGCTCAGGTGGTTTCGCCGGATGGGGATACGGTGATTTAAAAAAATCTGGAAACGCCTTTCAAATCAGGTATTGATGCAATAATTTATAAGTTTCACAGAGGTTTAAGTAATGGGAAGAACTAAAAAAATTTTTGAAGTATTTCTTAATACTATCGGATTCATCGTTTTATTGGGAATGATCATTTACTATCTCTTCATTTTTAATCCAGTTCGATTTATTGTTTATGCTTTGATAATAGCAATTATAATCAATTTTAAAAACTTCTTTCAAGTTGATATCAAAGTTAAAACAAAGGCGAAATATTTCGCGATAGAGCTCTCTGTCACCTATCTTCTTATTCTTACAATATTGTCGCTTTCTCCAATGTTAACGTTGAAGGAATTCAGATTGTCACATCAGAATTGGATACAAATCGAACCGAAAATAACGAACGCAAAAGCTTTATGGGATAACGGGTACAAGAGGAAAGGAAACACTTACGCCGATATTGATTATCTTTATAAATATCAGGGAAAAATTCACCAAAAAACCGAACACGAAGCTGTAAAAATGTATTATCCTTTTTGGGACAGAAGAAAACCAGAAAGTTTAAGAAAAGAGTTTTCGTACATTTTATCTGAAAAAATTAACGAGAAAACCTACACCGCATTTTTTGACCCAGAAAATCAAAACAAGAGTAGATTACTTTTATCAACGGATCTACTTTACTTTCGGGGTTCTCTGTTGTATGATTTTATTACGAGTTTTGTATTTTGTCTAATGGCATTTCTACTTCTAATCGTCGCTGTTGTACTATTATTCTTGCGTAGTAAAGAAAAAAAGAATTAAAATTTCTCTTAATATCATTTAAATATAAACGTGTTAAGCTTTAACAAGCTTATTCCTAAAACTCAACATTCCGGAAACAATGATCAGGCAAATAACAATGATGATTTTTGAAACCAACAATTCCTGACAGAGATTTCTTCCGGAAATAATTGAAATGCAGTCTCTCATATTTGCGGTTTCGTATTTCAGACTGACTTGGATGTTGACAACGGCAAAAACCGACATGACAATCACCAAAATCAGTAGGCTGATGATGGTTTGATAGACCGATTTTTTCATAGTTTAATTGATGGTTTTTAGTTTGTTTTTATTTCAGTCAGATTTTAAAACATTCCACGCTTTTTCGATTTCATTGTTTTTTAAATAATTCTGAGCTAATAAATGTACATCTTTTTCTGCAGAAAAAATACCACTTGGTAAAATTTCCACATTGGCTAACATTCCCAAATCGTTGCCTGTAAAAATATCGCTTTGTTTGATTTCGTCTGGAAGCTGATCATATCCAATTCCCTTTGTAACGAGCGGTTTTGGAACTTCGAAGATGTTATTTTCGTTGTTTCTGGAGTAGAAATTACCGCCCAATCTCGCTACTAAATCCAATTGTTTTTGGTCCAGATTTCCGGATTCGTCTAGATACTTTTCGTTGATATGAATTTTCACAATTTCTGCAATCACGAGATTTCCCGATCCTCCAAGATTTCCAAGAGATTTAATTTCCAGAACTTTGCATTCAAAATTAACAGGCGATTCTGCAATCAAAGGTGGTTTTACGATATCGGCTGGTTTCATCGTTAATCCTGATTTGATGAACTCATTAATGCCATCTTCATATTCTGTACTAGCCAAGGAAACCTGCTGAACAATCTCAAAATTCACATTTCCGATGACCAATTCCGGAACTTCTTTCAGATTTTCTAATGTATGCTTTGTCGTATTATCACGCACGCGTCTCGAAGGCGAAATAATCACAATCGGCGGAACCGTGCTGAACATATTGAAAAAACTGAACGGCGAAAGATTGATTTCTCCTTTTGCATTGATTGTACTTGCTAAAGCAATTGGACGAGGTGCAATCGCGGTCTGCATTACTTGTTGTAATTGCATTGCGGAAATATCGGAAGGGATGATTGTTTTCATTAATTGTTATTTTTCAAGTTTTTTATTGCTACGATTTCTTTATTCTTATTAATATTCACTTCAAAAATTTGCTTAGAATTTTCTTTAAATTCATTAAGTAAGAAATGCTTGGCAGATTCATCACTTGAATTTATTTCTTTGAATTTTGCAGACGTATAATTTAGTTTGTTTGCCAATTTCAAGCTATAAGATTGGTTCGAAATACATTTGATATCAATTAAATTTTTACAAGATTCATTTCCAGCGGAATCTGTGACAGATGCAATGGCAATTTCAACTTCAGCACAATTATAATTTATAATTCCTTGATTATCTTTAAAATCAAACACCGGATTTGTTATAGTAATGATTGAATCCGCACCTTCTTTTGCAATACATATACAATCACTGATTCCATCGTGCTCTTTTTTGCAACTGAAGAAAAGAATGAAAATAAAAAAAGAAATTGAAACCTTCATCACAATAAAAATATTAAATAGCTGGCAAAATCTTCCCAGAAACTTCCCCAAATCCAACTCGGATTCCGTCTTTTTCCGACCAGGCTTTCATCGTAATCGTATCACCGTCTTCGATGAATTTTCTTTCGATTCCGTTTTTCAGTTGCAACGGTTTTGTGCCTTTCCAGGATAATTCCAGCATCGAGCCATAAGACTTTTCATCTTCTCCGGAAATAGTTCCGCTGGCATAAACATCACCAACTTCCACGTTGCAACCATTGACCGTATGATGCGCCAATTGCTGGAACATATTCCAATACATAAATTTGTAATTGCTTTGTGATATTAGATTTTCATCCGAATTTTCCGGTTTCAGATAAACTTCGAGATTGATATCGTAATTTTTGTCTCCTTCGAATTTCAGATAATCCAAAACTTCCGGCTCTTGCTTTGGAGATTCGGTTCTGAAGGGTTTTAATGCTTCCAAGGTCACAATCCAAGGTGAAATAGACGATCCAAAATTTTTCCCTAAAAATGGTCCCAATGGCACATATTCCCAACTCTGAATATCTCTTGCCGACCAATCATTGAAAATCATCATTCCGAAAATCGCATCTTCGGCTTCTGCCACAGAAATTCTGTCGCCCAAATCTGTATTTTTATTTACGACAAAAGCCATTTCCAATTCGAAATCAAGTTGTTTTGATGCGCTGAAAATCGGTTTATCTGTATCCGGCGGTTTGATTTGTCCGCAAGGTCGGATAATGTCGATTCCTGACAAAACGATAGATGACGCGCGACCGTGATAGCCAACTGGTAAATGTTTCCAGTTTGGAAGAAGTGCATTGGCCGGGTCACGGAACATCATCCCGACATTGGTTGCGTGTTGGATACTGCTGTAAAAATCAGTGTAATTCGGGATGTGCAAAGGCATCATCATTTGGATTTCGTCCAGATTGTAGAAGCAATCTGTAATCGTTCGTTCATCTTTTGAAAGAAGTGAATCTTCCAACAACAGTTGTTGGATTTTTTCTCTGACTTTATTGGTCACTGGTTTTCCAAGTTCGATGAATTCATTGATGGTGTAAGCTTCGAAGACATTGTCATCCATTTCGGTGATTTCTTCAAAATAGCCGAGTTCGTACAAAGTTGCAAGGTCAATGACGATGTCGCCAATTCTTGTTGCACAGGCAATAAATTCTTTATTAAAAACACAAACGCCAAACGGAATATTGTGAATGGAAAAGTCTGAATCTGAGGAATATTCTATGAATGATTTCATTTAATAGAAGTTAGATTTTAGAAGTTAGAGTTGAGACAAAAAATTAAAGCATTAAAAATAATGCTTTAATTCTATAGTGAATGATTGGGTTTATAAGTTGCCGCGTTTTTCCTGCTCTCTTTCCAAGGCTTCGAAAAGGGCTTTGAAATTTCCGGCGCCAAAACTTTGAGCGCCGTGTCTCTCGATGATTTCGTAGAACAAAGTTGGCCTGTCTTCAACTGGTTTTGTGAAAATTTGAAGCAGATAACCTTCCTCGTCACAATCAACCAAAATTCCTAAACTTTGCAGTTTTTTGATGTCTTCATCAATATTTCCAACTCTATCCGGAATCATATCGTAATAAGCTTCTGGCGGTGGCGAAAGGAATTCTACGCCTCTACTTTTCAGTTCTGTCACAGTTTTTACAATATCTTTTGTCGCAACTGCAATGTGCTGAACGCCTTCTCCTTCGTAGAAATCCAGATATTCTTCAACCTGAGATTTTCTTTGACCTTCGGCTGGTTCGTTGATTGGAAATTTGGCAAAACCATTTCCGTTGGACATTACTTTTGACATTAGCGCAGAATACTCTGTATTGATTTGTTTGTCATCAAACGAAAGAATGTTGACAAAACCCATCACTTTCTCGTACCACTCAACAGTCGGAATCATCCTGTCCCAGCCGACATTTCCTACGCAATGGTCGACGTACAAAAGTCCAACATCAGAAGGATTGTAATCACTTTCCCAAGGCTCGTAACCTGGCATAAATGCACCGTTGTAATTTTTACGTTCCACGAACATATGAACAGTTTCTCCGTAAGTGTAGATTCCGGACATCTTAACTTCGCCGAAATCGTCGGTCAAAGTTTGTGGTTCCAAATATGGTTTTCCGCCACGTTTTACAGTTTCTTCAAAGGCTTTTTCAGCATCATCTACCCAAAGTGCCAAAATCTTGACACCATCGCCGTGTTTTCTCTGATGCTCACAAATTGGAGAATCGGATTTGAGTCCTGATGTTAAAACCAATCTGATTTTTCCTTGTTGAAGCACGTAAGAAGATCTGTCTCTCACGCCAGTTTCCGGACCTGCATAAGCTAGGGATTGAAAACCAAATGCGGTTTTGTAAAAATGGGCGGCTTGCTTGGCATTACCCACATAAAATTCTAAATAATCTGTTCCATTGATCGGGAGAAAATTCTCGGCCTGTGCGATTTTCTCGGCAAAAGTGAGTGTTGACATTTTATTTTTTACTTTTATATCTGTTGATGCCAAGATAAGGAATTTTAGCAAATAAACTAACAATTGTTAGTTTTTCGTCCGAAATGATTTTGCAAAGAACAATTTCAAGAAAAGGAATTGAAAATCTACCTAATTAAAAAAATACAATCGATTGCACAGTGAAAATATCAAAATCATCTAAAAAGCGATATAACTGAATATTAAAATCAAAATAAATTTACTTTTGTTAATTTATTATCATCAATATACCAATTAGTATGAAAATAATATAATATGTATTTTTAAGTATATTTAAGTTTATTATTTTTATCCGATCAAGTTATACATTTGTTACAGAGTTACGAAAGATTCTAAAAACACAAATAAAGCTACAAGCCGTAATTGCTACGGCTTTTTGTATATCCTGTTATTTAGCAATCCCGAATTGGGATTATAATTGTCCCAAATTTTCCAGACATTATCTATGTTTTTTACAAAGTAAATCTGAGTATTGAGCTCATTCACGATGTGTTCTTCTCCAGATTCCTCTATGAAAACCAAATTCCAAAACTCTTGGGTCTTGATGACCATTTTATCTGGCTCCTCGGAAATAACATCCAGGTCAAAAATCTCAAAACTGGAGCGGTTGTTATTAACATTTAATTTCAGTTTTCTATCACAAAGAATGGAACTGTACGTCCTGATTCTCTCAATAAAAGGAGATTCTGAAAAAATTAATCCATCAAAAACTTCCAATTTTTGCTCTGGAAAATATTTGAAAAATTCGAAATTGGTGTTGCAATATCTGTAAACAATATCCGTCGTAAACTCTTTGCTGAATGCAATTTCATTGTATAGTTTTTTTTCCTTAACACTGGTTACATAACTATTGAGGTCTTTGAAACCGAGAAAAATACAGATCTTGTCCAGGGTTTTCAAAAACCGAAGATCGTTATGGGTTTTATAATGATAATCGCTCTCGAAAAAACGTTGCAAAGTGATATGGGAAATGCTGGTTCCCAGTTCAAACTTTCTTTCATTTTGCAACTCTTCCCGACTCGACAAATCATTCTTGATGATTTCGGAGAGAATAATATAATGACTCCTTTTCCAGGGATTTGCATTTCCAAGAATAGAGTTTTGAACCGTCGGATTCTGTTTTATTTCTTCTTTTAATAAGTTGTATATTGACTTCAAATGTCGTGTGTTTGACCAAATATACAACTCAATCTACATTACTCACTTTATAAAGAATCTTAAAATTTTATTAATTTTTTATTTGAATCTTTCAAACGCTGCTCTATCCAACATTTCTCTGTCATCAGGATGAGAAATCTCTATCAATGCCTGAGCTCTTTGACGAAGATTCTTGCCATAAAGATAGGCGGTTCCAAATTCCGTCACAACGTAATGAATATGACCTCTAGTTGTCACAACGCCAGCACCTTGTTTCAGGAAAGGAACAATTCTGGGAACGCCTTTTTTGGTTCTGGAAGACAAAGCCATAATTGGTTTTCCGCCTTCACTTAAAGCTGCGCCACGCATAAAATCCATCTGTCCGCCTATCCCGCTAAACTGATAAGTCCCGATAGAATCTGCGCAAACCTGACCTGTCAAATCAATCTCAATTGCAGAATTGATAGCGTGCATTTTCTTGTTTTTCATAATGTTGATCGGAAAATTCACATGTTGAACATCCATAAAAGCAACCGCCGGATTATCATCTACAAAATCGTACAATCTTCTGGTTCCGAAGCAGAAACTTGTAATCGTTCTGTTGGCATGCGTTCCTTTGTATTTATTAGTAATGACATCATTTTTAATCAAATCGATAACGCCATCGCTCAGCATTTCTGTGTGAACACCGAGGTCTTTGTGGTTTCCTAGACATTTCAAAACTGCATCCGGAATGGTTCCGATTCCCATCTGCAAAGTCGCTTTATCATCAATTAATTCCGCAACGTGCTTTCCGATCAGCATTTCTTCCGCACCAACTTTGGAACCATAATCAATGGTCAAGAGTTCTTCCTCGCTCCAGACCAATTTCTCGATTCTGTTGACATGAATCATTCCGTCTCCGTGCGTTCTCGGCATTTTTGGATTCACAATAGCGATGATGGTTTTAGCTGTATCAATCGCACTTCTCGCAACATCAACCGAAGTTCCAAGCGTGCAATAACCGTGATTGTCCGGAGGTGAAACTGTTATTAATGCAACATCAATTGGCAAGATTCCATTTTTAAAGAGAATGGGAATTTCGCTCAAAAAAATAGGAACGTAATCGCCGTTTTCTGAATTTACAGCTTCACGAACAGGTGTTGAAGTAAACAAAGAATTGATGTAAAAACTTTCTTTGTACTGTGGTTTTGCAATCTCAACATTTCCTTGTTGAGTGATGGAAACCATTTCTACATCTTTCAGACGAGAAGATTGTTTTGCTAATTCATCATACAGAAGATTGGGCGTGCAGGCACTTCCGTGTCCGAAAATCCTGTCGCCGCTTTTTATAATTGACATTGCTTCCTCTGCGTTTACATACTCGATCATAGCTTTATATTTTAAACAAATTTATCTCTTAAAGGTACAGAAAAAAATGAGCGTTGTCAGTTTGGTAAAAAGTCATCTTTTACTTAAAATCTAAAAATGCGAAAAAATAATTTGACAGTTCAAAAAATATTTATTTACTTTGTAATTCAAAGTTCTTTATATTCATACAATTAAAATTTAAAATGATGATCACACAAAATCAAACCTCAGTATTTATTCCGCAGCAGCAATTGTTTTATCAATTCCGCTGATTGCAATGCAATTCACAACAGAAGTTAATTGGACAGCTTCTGACTTTCTGATTATGGGCGCACTGCTTTTTGCAACCGCTTTTGCAGTAGATCTCGTATTGAAAAAAGTAAAAACCTTCAAATCCAGATTGATTTTGGTTTTGGGTATTCTTGCTTTATTAATTTTAATTTGGGCAGAAATGGCGGTTGGAATTTTTGGAAGTCCTATTGCGGGAAATTAATATGATTTCCAATTTTCTAAAAACTTGGTGGAAACCAATTATCCTATATTTGGTCATATATGGAATCTACTTGACTGGATTACTTTATTCCAGCAAATTCATTGTAGAAATATTTGATTGGTTGATATACTTTCCAATCATTATCATATTAATTTCTTCGGTATATATTCTTATCAAATCCAAATGGTATTATAGCATATTACAAATTGGGATTTTAGGAATTTCAATGTTTTATCTAATGAGTTTTTTGATGTTTTATTCTACCGACTTTTTTGCTGACGATTTGGAAATCCCCAAGAATATAAAATTTGAAAAACCTAAGGATGAAATCGATACATCAACTATTCAAAAAGAAAATACTTTTGAAATTAAAAATGGTTCTCAGCCAGGTATTTATGAATATTATTTTTTGTTTAACCCAAAAGTAAAGGGAAAATTATATTTAAAAGCTTTTGAAATTACTCAGAATATTCCATTGTCTGAAGAACGAATAAAAGAAAAAAGTATGATTGAAATTACTCAAAATGACAGCCTGCAATTATTTCACAAAGAATTCACAATCTTTGAAGGAGATTGGGGAAAATTTTATGGCTCAAAAATTTCAGTTTACTTTAAACCAGACAATAAATCTGAGCAAAAATTAATTGAGAAAAATTATATAGTTGAAGGCTGGATGAGATAAAAGCTAACATCTATGTTAGCTTTTTGCATTTGTAACTTAATTTTCCAACCAACTCGTCTTATAACTCGGGTCTTCTACTTTTATCGCTTCTTCCGTTAGTTTGAAAGGCCGGAATGGGTCAACCATAACAGCATATTCGTCGGTAGATTTTTTTCCGATGCTGCGTTCCATTGCGCCAGGATGTGGACCGTGAACAACGCCACCCGGATGAAGGGAAAAATCCATCAAATCCACGTGGTTTCTGCTCATAAAATCACCTTCCGTATAAAACAAAACCTCATCTGAATCGATATTCGAATGGTTGTACGGCGCAGGAATGGCTTGCGGATGATAATCATACATTCTTGCCACAAAAGAACAAACCACAAAATTATGCGCTTCAAAATTCTGATGAACCGGAGGCGGTTGATGAATTCTTCCCGTAATCGGTTCGAAGTTCTTGATATTGAATTTGTAAGGATAAAAATAACCGTCCCAACCGACAACATCAAACGGATGCGTTGCATAAATGAAATCTGTAATCTGATTTTCTTTTTTTACTTTGATGAGAAAATCGCCTTTCTCATTTTTCGGTTCTACGAAAGTTGGCGGAACAATATCTCGTTCGCAAAACGGCGAATGTTCCAGCAATTGCCCGAACTCATTTCTGTAACGTTTTGGTGTATAAATCGGTGAATGTGCTTCTATGAACAGGAAAACGTTTTCTTCGGATTCCAATTCCAATTGATAAATTGTTCCTCGCGGAATGATGAGATAATCACCGACCGAAAACTCAATATTTCCGAGCATTGTTTTGAGAATTCCTTTTCCTGCGTGTACGAAAAGTAACTCGTCGCATTCTGCGTTTTTATAAAAATAGTCCGGGGATTTTCTTGGTTTTGCCAGACCCATTTTCAAATCGTTGTTTAGCATCAAAACCTTTCGGCTTTCCAAAAAGTCATCTTCGGCGGTTACTTTTGCGCCTTTTATCATTCTTGGCGTGACGTTTTTCTCGACTGCGATTTTCGGTGTCACGTCTTTTGCTTCGCCAATGGATTTGATTTGAGTCGGGCGATGAGTGTGATACAACAACGACGCAATGCCGTGAAAACCCTCTGTTCCAAAGAGTTGCTCGTAATAGAATTTGTCGTCTTCGGATTTGAAAACCGTGTGTCTTTTTGGTGGAATCTTACCTAACTGTACGTATCTCATTTTGTTGGATTTGGCTTTTCTCAAATGTAATATTTTTTTGATAATTAGTGTGCAACTTATTTTGAACGCAAAGCGCGCAAAGATTTTTTTGAAATTATTGAAAATATTTTAAGGTTCACAAAAGGCGCTTCGCTCAGCTAAGATTTTTAGTTTCTCGCAGATGAGGCAAATTTTGCAGATTTGAAATTGAATGATAAAAGTTGGATTAATAAACAAACCTTCAACTTTGCGAAGCTGCAGCCCGACTTGAGTGGAAATCCTTTTTTGTGGCTGGAAAAGCTAGGCAAAAAAGATTGGGAACGGAAGGCGGATAAAGCTGCCAAAATAAAAAATACAGCATTAACTTTTCTTGATTCTTGTATCTTTTCCTATCTTTGAGATTATTAAAATTTTTACAAATGAATGATTCATTAATGGTTTCTGAAATTTCGGAAATCGAAAGAGCAGAATTTTACAGAAAAACGTATATGCACGTCGGAGTGGCGATTTTGGCGTTCGGAATAGTGGAATATTTCTTATTGAAAACCATTCCTTTAGAAGTTATTCTTTCTATGGTTTCGGGGAAATATACCTGGCTGATGATTATCGGTGTATTTTGGCTGGCTTCTATGTTATCTACAAAATTATCGTTTGCATTGTCCAAAACCACACAATATTTTGGTTTAGGATTGTATGTTTTGATTCAAGCTGTCATTTTTCTGCCAATGTTGGGAATTGCCTCTACTTATGCTCCGGAAGTCATTACACAAACCGGAATCGTAACTGCATCTCTGTTCGCAGGTTTAACAGCAGCGGTTTTTCTTACTAACAAAGATTTTTCCTTCCTTAGAAATGTGATTTTGATTGGTGGATTTGCATCTTTAGGAGTTATTGTGGCCGGTTCAATTTTCGGGTGGAATCTTGGACTTGGTTTCTCTTTGATAATGGTTGCTTTGGCGTGTGCAAGTATTTTGTATGAAACTTACAACATCAAAAATGTTTATACAAAAAATCAATACGTCGGTGCTTCTTTGCAATTATTTTCATCTATAATGCTTTTGTTCTGGTATATTTTGAGAATTTTCCTAGATAGAAGAAGTTAATTGAATTAGAAGTTAGATTCTAAAGATTAGAATTTAGACTAAAAAAACAATATTTAAAAACTCATCAAATTCTGATGAGTTTTTTTGTATCAAATTTTAAATTTAAAACTAAATTTTTTATTTCTAATAAAATTGTTAGCTTTGTCTAACATTTTTGTTTTATGAAATTAATTTTTGCTTTACTTTTATTTTTATCGGTTTTTATCAATGCGCAAAAAGATTCTGCTAATGTTTCTAAATCTGACACAATCAACAATTCTAAAAGCATTGATGAAGTCACCATCACTCAGTTTTCTGTGAAAAAATTGAAAGGTGCAATTTCGACAGATGTTTATTCGCAACAATTCTTTAGAAAAAATCCAACGCCCAATATTTTTGAAGCAATTGCGATGGTAAACGGTGTGAAACCTCAGCTGAATTGTGCGGTTTGTAATACCGGCGACATTCACATAAACGGTTTGGAAGGTGCTTATACGATGATTTTGATTGATGGAATGCCCATCGTCAGTTCGCTTTCCACAGTTTACGGACTTAGCGGCATTCCGAATAGTTTGATTGACAGAATCGAGGTTACGAAAGGTCCGGCGTCATCTATTTATGGCTCGGAAGCGATGGGCGGAATTATTAATATCATTACAAAAAATGCGTTACAGGCGCCTGATTTTGCAACTGATTTGATGACGGGAAACCAAGGTGAAATCAATCTTGATATTTCGAAAAAAGTGTTTGATAAGAAGAATTTTTCCAGTTTGCTGAGTCTTAATTATTTCTATTTCGGGAACAGGATTGACCACAATAAAGACAATTTCACAGACACGCCTTTGCAAAACAGAATCTCTGTTTTCAACAAATGGAATTTTAAAAGAAGGGAAAACCGACAGGCGAGTTTTGCTTTAAGATACTTTTACGAAGACAGATTTGGTGGCGAAATGCAATGGCAAAAGCGAAATCGCGGTTCGGATGATGTTTATGGCGAAAGCATTTATACCAACCGTTTTGAGTTTTTCGGGATTTATCAGATTCCTTTGAAAGAGAAATTTCTGCTTCAATATTCTTACAATTACCATCATCAGGATTCGTATTACGGAAATACCGCTTATATGGCGACTCAGAAAGTTTTGTTTCTGCAACTTAATTGGGAAAAGCAATTTGGGAAACATCTATTGAAAAGTGGCGCTACTTTAAAATCAACTTTTTATGATGACAACACGCCAGGAACTGCCAATTCATTAGAAGAAAATCAACCAATGAAATCGCCAATTTATGGTTTATATCTCGAAGACGAATGGGAAATTAATGATAAAAACACTTTGCTTATAGGTTACAGATATGATTATCACAAGATTCACAAATCTGTGCATTCGCCGAGAGTCGCCTGGAAATTTGAGCCAAATCCTTACAATACTCTGAGGTTAAGTTTTGGAACAGGTTTTCGCGTTGTGAATCTTTTCACGGAAGATCACGCAGCGTTGACAGGTTCACGGGAAGTAGTTATCGCAGATGATTTGAAGCCGGAAAAATCTTTGAATACGAATCTGAGTTATCTGATGAAAATTCCTGTGAGCAATTATTTCATTAATGTAGATTTGAATGGATTTTACTCTTATTTCAATAATAAAATTGTGGGAGATTTTGATTCTGAGCCTGATAAAATTATTTATAACAATCTTTCAGGACACGCCATTTCACGAGGAATTTCTGCAGACATCAGTACGAACTGGACTTTGCCGATTCAGCTGATGTTTGGAATAACTTATATGGATGTTTATCAGGATAATGAAGGCGAGAAGAATCAACAATTGCACGCACCAAACTGGAGTGGAACTTACAGTTTGAGTTATCAATTTAAAAACAAATTATCTGTGGATTTGACGGGACAATTTTACGGACCGATGCGCTTGCCTGTTGTTCCCCATGATTTTCGTCCGGAATATTCGCCTTGGTTTACATTGATGAATATACAGTTAACAAAGAAATTTGATAATGGTTTTGAAGTTTATGGAGGAACTAAAAACTTGTTAAACTTTACTCCGAAAAATCCAATTCTGCGTCCGTTTGACCCTTTTGATAATCAAGTGGATGATGTTGCGAATAATCCTTATGGTTACACGTTTGATACGACTTATGGTTATGCGCCGATGCAGGGAATTCGGACGTTTTTGGGCATTCGCTATCAGATTAGATAGAAGTTAGATTTTAGAAATTATAGGTTAGATTAAGATTTAATGAAAGTATTAAGTTTCATATTATTAATGACATTCGGGATTTTCTGTTCTCAGGAATTGAAGAATTACAGCTTTGGAAATCTTCCCGGTAAATTAGAAAAACCGATTTTAATTTATATGAAAACCGATTGGTGTTCGATTTGTAAAATTCAGAAACATAAGATGGAGAAAGATTCGGAGTTGAAAAATTTGATGAACGAAAAAGTTTATTTTATCATTTTCAATCCTGAAAAACATAAAAAATCAATTAAATTTTTTGGAGATAATTACAATTACATTCCAAACGGAAATTCCGGGATTCACGAGTTGGCAGTTGAGCTTTCATCGAATAAAAAACCAGTTTATCCGAGTTGGATTTTACTTGATAAATATGGGAAAATTTTATTTCGAAATGAAGGATTGATTGATAATGGGATTTTGAAATTATTGATAAAAACTTCGACTCCGCTCAGTGTGAGATTAAAAAACCTTCCGAAAATTAATCCAGAAGGTTAATAATTTATATTAATAAAATTTTATTTCGTCAAATCCAGTCCTCCAAAATTACCGGAACTCATCATCACAAAAGCACCTTTGGATTTGTCCAGAGTTTTCCAATAAGCGTGAAGGTCTTCTGCATTGGTAAAGACTTTCAGATTTTCATTCTTGAATTTTTCCTTAATCAAATCCGGAGAAATCGGGTCCATTCTTTTGATTTTCAAAGCGTCTTCTGAATAGAAAACGACAGCGTTGTCCAATCCGTCCATCGCATGGTCGTATTGCTCAAGGAAAACTGGATTCAGACTTGAATAAGTATGCAATTCTAAAAATCCAAAAGTTTCAGTTTTTGAGAATTGTTCTGCAAATGCGGCAACTGTCGCTTTCACTTTGCTTGGTGCGTGCGCGAAATCTTTGTAAAGCAATCCGCCATCGGCTCTTTTGACAATTTCAAGACGTTTCGAAGCACCTTTGAAACTCATAATCGCTTCATAGAATTCCTCTTCCATAATGCCCAATTGCGAACAGATGAATCTTGCGCCTTCCATATTCAGCAAATTGTGTTTTCCAAAAACGGATAATGGAATATCGCCCATATCGGTTTTCAGATTGACGATGCCGTTTTCTATTGTGTAAGCTGGCGTTTTGTAAGGGATTTTTCTGAAATAATTTTCAGCTGACTCCACCACTTTTACCACCTCTTCATCTTCTTCATTATAAACCAAAACACCACCAGGCGTAATGCTCGCAACAAATTTTCTGAATTGGTCAATATAATCGTCAAAGGTTTTGAAAACATTAATATGGTCCCATGCAATTCCGGAAACCAATGCGATATTGGGTTGATATAATAAAAATTTAGAACGCAAATCAATTGGAGAAGACAAATATTCATCGCCTTCAAGAATCATAAAATCATTATCCTCCGTAATTTTCACCATACAATCGAAGCCTTCCAACTGGGCGCCGACCATATAATCAATATCTTTATGATGGAAATTGAGAACGTGAAGAATCATCGATGTAATCGTAGTTTTCCCGTGAGAACCACCGATGACAACTCTGGTTTTCTCTTTGGATTGTTCGTAAAGAAATTCCGGATAAGAATAAATCTTCAGACCTAGTTTTTTTGCTTTTGCAAGTTCAAGATTGTCGGCATGCGCGTGCATTCCGAGAATTACAGCATCAATATCCGAAGTCAGTTTTTCCGGAAACCAGCCCAACTCCTCGGGAAGAATTCCTTTTTTTTCCAAACGGGATTTTGAAGGTTCGAAAATAGCATCGTCTGAACCTGTGACCTGATAGCCTTTATCTTTGAGCGCAATAGCAAGATTGTGCATCGCAGAACCGCCAATAGCAATGAAATGGGTTTTCAATTCTGAATAATTTTAGACAAAAGTAAGGAAAGATGTGAGAAGTTAGAAACGAGAACTTAGATTTTTCCTTCGTTTAATTTCAGACATAAAAAAACCTGATTCGTTTTTGCAAATCAGGTCTTTTATTTTTTAAGCTACAATCTCTTTTCGTGTAAGATTGTGTTCAACTTTCAATTCCTCGCCCGTAAGCGTGTAATAGATATTCTGTAATTGATGAAGATGGGTGCATTTGATATAATTTCCAAAGAACAAAAATCCTTCAAGAATTTTATTTGAACTAAGATCAAAATCATATCTGCAAAAATTCGGAAGATCGAATCTCACTCTCGTGGAAGAACGATACACTTCCTTGAATCCCAATTTCGAAAACCATTCTGCTGTAAGGGCAATCGGTTTTAGCTTTCTTTGATCTACCGCCGTATAAGGATCGATCTTTACAAAAAGACCATTGTTTTTGTTTTCCATCCCGATTACAGGTACGATCTCATCTTCATAGATGACCAAATTGTTGAGTCTAAGTTCTGTGGCTTCCATATTTGAAAATGTTTTGTGATTATTGATAGGTATCTATCTACCTAACAAAATCGTTGCCAAAAAAGCTAAACACTTCTTCTTTGCTACTAAAAAAGCAAACTTTAACAGTTGAACAGGAAAAAAGAAAAAAATATAAAATTCTACACAAGGATATTTCTTTAAAATTAAATCTGATTTGTTCTTTTAAAATTATATGTTAATCAAAATTTACAAGTAATAATCTTTGGCAGTATTATTGATAATAAAAAAACACCATTCACTATTATATATAGTTTAAGAATAAGTAGGGGGACGCTTTGTAGGTCTCCCTATTTTATTTTTGGCTTTCAGAAAATAGTTACATGATTTTTCTCCATTTCGCAATCGTATTTCTGCTGGTCTTGAAATGATTGGCAAGCTGGATATTGTTCAGGTTGTTTTTTCTTTGATAATCTAAGATTTGTAGGATGTCAGATTGCTGATATGAGCGGAATCTATGATTGTTGGTTTTTTTTGTTTTATCTTCTTCCCCAAAAATCTTTTTATTAAGCTCCAGTATATCCATGACAGATAATTCCTTTTTTACAAGAAGATTTCTGCATTCTTCGCTCTTTTCAGGATTTTTTTTATTGATGATATCTGTATATATCCTTTTATAATCAGGTCCTAATTGTATTTTTCTATCCATTTGTACAGCGTTGTTTTTGGTATTCTGTATTCTTCTATGATCTGAGCTTTGGTTTTTTCTTTGCTGTCAATTTGTTCCAATATAAAGTCTATGACTTCCTTCGTATAAATATTTTTACGAAATCTAGGCAAGGCTGAAGTATTGATTTTCTTTTTATCAGCAGCAGCAGACACAGGCGCAAAAAGTATGAGATGCTGGGAATAGATTCTGAAAAAATCATATTCCAGTAATTTGCACCAGCGTAGGAGCAACTCAGAATCCAAGCTTTTGGACTTGTACATCAAGGCAATATCCTCTTCCGAACAAGCCAGAAAATTACAGATCCGCGCAGTTTCTATATTATTTTCCTCAACGCTTTTTTGGATAAATGAGCCAATATGGATGTCTTTAAAATTAATTCCCATTTGTGTATGTGGTTTTGTTTATTTCTGGGCAATCAATAATGTTTGAATGGTCTAAAGATCAATTCAAACTAATTAAGAACAATAACTAACGTGATTATTTAATTCGCCTGTCCAATATCTAAACGGTCAAATTTCCCTTCACCATTCTGATGGAATTTAAAAAAGACCCTGAATGTTCCCCATTGTCCCGCTTTAAAATTTCCGTAAATATCTTTTCCGTCGTTTTCTACCTTATCTATTGTAAGAAATTTTTCATTTCCGAGTGCTTTTGCAAAAAAGTTTTTGAAGTCAACTTTATTCCCGTCATCTGTCATCACAGGATTTTCTGTAAAATAAAAATACCAGCTTTTGTCGCCATTTTGCAATGCTTCCATTGCTTGTTTCACTGTTGTGTTTGTTATTATTGATAAGTCCATTATTTGTTCTTTTTTAGATTGTTTTTCTGTTTTTTCTTGTTTTTCTGTAGATGTATTTTGCTGTTGACCGCAAGCTGCCAATGAGAGAAAAAGCGGCAGCATGATTATTGGAAAATTCTTCATACACTAGTTTTTAAGGGATACTGAAGATATATAATTACAAGATTGAGCAGCAAAAACGGCATTTCAACAAGAACGCCTTTTAAATCTCTATCTAAAAGATGGAAACATATAATCATCAGAATACCAGCAGCCATAAGAAAATTTCCCCATAAAAATGTTTTCGGATGAAGAATTAAAAGTGCAGAAATCATTGTTACGGCTCCATTAATCATCAGTGCAGTTTTTGAAAAGCCCCATTTTCCGAACATTTCCATCATTTCCGGCTTGCCCGAAAACATAGCGTAACCTTGTTTGAAACCCATAAACAATGTAACAAGTATCAGTATTGAATTAATAATTTTTACTATCATCTCATTGTATTTTTTTATTAATTATTCATATTGAAAAAAGTATAAATGCTGAAAGGAGCTATCCAATTCAGCATTTACAAATTAAAAATAAGATTGACTAAAAGACTATCTCGTAGTATAACCTCCGTTTGCAAAAATTGTTTGTCCGGTAATCCACCAACCATCTGTCACCAAAAACTCTACTAATGGAGCAATGTCTTTGATATCTGTCAAGCCGCCCAGTGCCGCTGCAGACTTGTGATAAGCAACTGCATCATCAGCTTCCTGCCCATAGAAGAAAGGCGTATCCATAGGACCAGGCGCTACTGCTGTTACAGAAATACCTCTTCCTCCAAATTCTTTTGAAGCAGCTCTTGTGAAATGCTCTACCGGTGCTTTCATACCTGCATAGGTAGAATATAATCCTGTGTAAGCAGCCAAAAGTGAAGTTACGATCGTACAGATTTTACCTCCGTCATTTACTTTTTTACCAGCTTCCTGAAGGAAGAAATAAGCTACTTTTGAATTAACATCAGACATAATATCATACTCTGCTTCTGTAGTTTCTGTGAATGGTTTTTTCAATACCATACCTACTGTGTTGATTGCAATGTCGATACCACCGAATTTTGATTTTGTCTCATCAAAAAATCTGGAGATATTTTCAACATTTGTCAAATCTCCCTGGAATAAAAAAGCCTCAGCACCCAATGCCTGTACATCTGCCAAAGTTTTCTCACTTTCCGCTCTTGAACTTTCGCTATTGTAGTGGATAGCCAATTTTGCTCCTTTTGCTGCAAAGTCTCTACTTAATAATCCACCAAGGTTTTTACCACCTCCGGCAATTAAAACCACTTTTCCATTTACATCGTGTTTTGTCATAATAATTTTTTTATTTAGTGATGCAAATATGTAGATTGAATATTATACTACCAACCAAAGTAGTTTGTTTCGTGAGAGGAATTCCGGAATTTATTTGGTTAAAAATATATGGTAATTATCTGGTTTATATTATTTTAATAAACTTTTTAGAATTTTTTATAACACAATAAGCATTGTTTCATAAAATTATCTTTTGTAAATTATTTTTTATTCTATTTTGCCGTTTTTAAGTAAAGTCTTTTGGATTTATCCTTAGATATATTTAAATTATTTAATTGAAAACTTTACAATCCATTAAACCTAAATTCATTTTTGATACGGATATCAATAACCACATCATTTTTGAAGATTATATTTAAAAATGTTTTTCTTCCGTACCAAGTTGTTTTCAGAAGATATGTCCATATATCATAAGCATAATAGTTGAACTCTTGCCCCAGCCTTTCTTTGATTTTACATTTTTCCATTCCTTTAAGGTGTTGGTATTGCTTTTCCATTTCCGTATGTTTAAAAAATTATATTAAAATATTCCGATGTAATAATCTCTCAATAGTCCCTTGTGAAAGTATAAGTGAAGTTTTTTTGAGAACATTCCAAAAAAGTATGTTTCTAGTATGTAGATTCTCTCATCACTTTTTTTAAAATCGGCTCGTCTGCCAAGAAATCTTTGAGTTTCGTGCTGTGATTTGCCAATCATTTTCTCTTCTAATATTTTATCAAGCATATCAGAGTCCATAACATTTTGATTTTTAAGAGGTTAATATTTATATTTTATGCAATTAGGGTTTCCAAAACGTCCAGACTGTTCCGTTATAGACAGCCAATTGTTTTTTTTCTGAATCATAAACCATCATTCCTGGTGCAGGATCAATAATATTAAGGTGCGGACTTACAACTTTGGGGAGTATCATAGCCTTGTTGTTATCAGAAAGAACCAGGATGCCGTTGGCTGTATCCGTAGTTGTACCAATTATTACCTTGGCATCCGTAAGCTCGGTTTTGGATTGCTGGATATCCGGTCCTGTTTTCCCGGAGTTATCTATCGTTAAGTCAAACCAGTTTCCGCCTTTCAAATATTTCAATTTGTAATCGATTGTATCAAAGATGATGGTTCCGTTCTCGGTTACGCCGTCTTTGTTTTCTACGTAAGGCATTACGATTCCTTTCTTTTCAGAATCGGAGAACTCCAGTGATACAGAATTATTTGTAACGCTGGTTTTCCCGATTGCTACTTGAGATTTTATAACAATTGTCATAAGTATCAATGTAGCTGATAAACTTTTTTTCACTTTGTTGTTTTTAGAATATTTCGTTTCCATCATTTTTTTTGTTGATTTTTATAAGGTTTTATTACAAATCCGGACATGTCTGAACAGAGATGCAATACCAGTTGAAAGTGTTTCCGTTATCTTGTGAGGTATAAATTTTCAGGCAGTTATCGGTTATGTCATAGACAGCCATTCCCTCTACAAATTCTGTTGAGTTTATGCCGATAGGGACATCCGGCGTAGCAGCATTATTATCAGCATCGGAAAAAGCAACACGATTCAGGACAAATCCTTTTGTTTTGGATTCCAAAGCGATCCAACCTCCTTTTCTTACCATTGGCCAGTTATCTGCATTCACACCGGCTCTGGCAAGAGACGTGATGCCTACTTGGGTATCCAGTATAGCTCCTCCTGTTGTTGCCCCAGGTTTATAACAAGCACAGCTGCCTCCTCCGGTAATTATAATTGGATCTGCAATATAAATACAACTATTAGCCTGAGTATATGCAACGGTGTAGGATCCAAGGGCACTAGCAGTGTAGGTTTGTGATGTAGCTCCTGGGATAAGTACATTATCTTTATACCATTGGATTCCTGTTGATAAAGATGAAGTAAGTTCAACTGATATCGGTATGATAGTACACACTGCAAGCGTTCCGTTTGTTGCGGCCGGATCAGATGTTATGACCGGATTCTGAACTCCGAAAGCTTCCTGAAGACTTGTCATTCCATAGATTTGTCCGGATGCTGGAGCGTTCAAAACATTAGCTGAAAAAGTCATCGACCCTGGTGAAAAAATTAGCCTTCTGACTGTATTGTCTGTAAATCCACCATATAAATCCCCTCCGCTTTGTGCCATTCCAAACATGTATTCTGAAAGGCCAGAAGTGTCTGGATATATGTTTTGGATACTTGTTGCATTATAAGATGGGTCTAATGCCAGTTCATACATATAGTTCTCTAGTGAGCTATTAAGCATTGCTGCATAGATTTTGCCCTCGAATAAGATGAAATCCCCACCCGAGATGGAGGCATTTGGATCCGTAATTGTATACCAGTTGCTGACTGTATAATTATTGCCAGATAATGTTATTCTTTGGATTGTAGTATTGAAATTATTTCCTAACAAGGCTGTACCATCTGGTAAGAAGGAGAGAGAATTGCTTCCTGCTGCTAGCTCTATGCCGCCTGTATTCGTAAGTTTAGTAAAGGTGCAATTGGAGGTGTTGAATCTGTAGAAATATGATTTTCCTTCGGAGAAATTATAATTTACGCTATATAAAATCCCGCTGGTATTAAATCCGATATCAAACACACCTTCTCCTATTGTATAGAAATTATTACAAACCAAAGTAGACACTCCGGTATTAACATCTGCGGCGTATAATTTATCATCATCGGTATGATACCAAACTACAGGATCGCACGCTGTAATTATCTTCATATCTGTATCTGTTGCAGTATTATTAGCTAAATTGTTATCAGATGTTGCAGAGGATGGAGTTATAGTCGCTGTATTGCTTAGACTGCCTGTAAAATTAAGAGGCACAGATACTGTTACTGTATAGGTGACGGTACCACCTATAGGTAATGATACATAATCATTGATAGCTCCTGTCATCGTTCCGGTAACTGTAGTTGTGCTTCCGCTGGATACAACTGCAGTATATGTCATATTGGCATTTGGAATACCTGTTGGAACACTATCGGTTACATGAGCATTTTGCGCACCGAATATCCCATTATTACCCACAACTATAGTGTAAACAGTATTAGATCCCGGGGTATAAAATTGTGTATTATCTGTTTTGGTAACATACAAATCAGCATCAAACGTAATAGGCATAGTTACACAGTGTGCCCCATCATTTGTACCACTTGCAGGAGAATCAGATATCTTGATCTTTACACCGGTAGCAACATCAATTTGGTAGAGACCACCATTATTGTCTGCTCCAAAAATACCGGATGGACTTCCAAACATAGCACCAAAAGTCATAGGACCTGTTGTGGTTCCAATAAAAGTTACAAGACCTGTAGTTGTATTGATTGAAAGAAATCTGCCATCTATATTGACAGAGTAAAGTTTTCCGTCATTAATGTTGTAAGCAAGATCTGATATTTGTAATCCTTGTGACAAGGTAATTGTTGTAGCCGTTTTGGTTGCAATGTTAATTTTATACATTGTTGTTACACCAGATCCCGCCGGAGTTACATAATAATTTCCCTGATCATCTATCTCGCCTGTATTGTAAGAAAATGTTGTACCTGCCGGCATTCCTGTAATATCTCCTAATTCTACAAAAGTTCCATTGCTATTAATACCTATTAATGTTCGGGATGCGTTTTTCATACCATACATTTCACCATTAATGGGACTGATGGCGATAGCATTGTACTGTATTCCTGAGGCAGATCCAATTGGTGGATAGGTGATAGGATTGGTAGATCTATCAAAAAGAAATAATTGGGTATTAGCATTTTGCGACAAATACATATTCACACTACAGGTTACAGGACTACATCCAAGCGACACATTTTGCGATTCGCCAATACCCTGACCTTCATCTCCGCCAATATCCGCTGCTCCTCCTGAGTTCACAATACTAGGAACACCATTAGAATTTACGCAGCTGCTAGTGTTGCATAGGTTTTGGTTGAGTGCTGGGGATCCTGTTCCTGAAGTAAGCCCTGGAGCAGCTGTTACTAATTGTCCAACAGTCACATTTTCATCTCCCTCTACAGCATCAAGACAACCATCGTTATCGGAATCGAGGTCATACCTGTTCCATGTACCATCCCCATCCGTATCTACATCCACACAGCCATTCATGAGAATAAGGCCATTATTAGATCCGCCACTTTGCATAGTCAGTTGCTCGTATTCTATTCTGGAAATTCCTATTGTTTTTGGAAATGTCATTCTTACAGCAGACTGAACAGTGGTACTTGACACAGCAGTACCTACCACATTAATACTCTGACCTGCCGGATAATTCACACTGCCTATCTGGTTACCAATGAAAACCACATATTGCTGAACAACAGATCCGGGAATCAGGTTATTGGATTCATCATATAATCTCAAAGTTGCAGTTTCAGAACCGTCGACATCATCCAAAGCAGTGTCTAGACTATAAACAGGGCGGTTGAATGTAATACTATTCACCGGGCTGCCTGTATTGGTCTGTGCAGCAACTGCTGTAACATTTGTGTATCCGAATAAATTTGCCACATACGTATAAGCAGCAGTTTGTACCGTAGATATTCTAAAAGTAGCATTAAATAATGGAATCCCTGTTCCTGAATAAGAGCTGACCGCACCCGCCGGAGTTGGCTGTACAGCGTTAAGAGTTACACAGGTCATCTCATTCGCATCTAATATTCCATCATTATCATCATCAAGATCCAGGTAATCCGCTACTCCGTCATTGTCTGAATCTAAAATGCAATTGACAATCACTTCTGATGTTGCAGATCTTACAACACACCCGCCAACAGTTACCTGAACAAAATAATATAGTGTTCCCAAATTAGCAGTAGGCGGTGTATAGGAAGATGCCGTAGCTCCAGTGATAAGTGTACCTCCCACATTTGTATTGGTTGTATTATAATACCATTGATATGCCGTAGCAGGCGTAGTCGTCACCACGCTAATAGTGGATGCCATTGTAAACTGACAGACTGTTTGGGAAGTAATTGGCTGAGAAGTGATTCCGTTAACAGTGACACCTCTTACGTTTGATGAGGTACTACACCCTGTGGTCGTATTGGTGATGACAGCATAGTAATAGGTAGTTCCTGATGTCGTAGAAGGCGGCGTATAAGTTCCTGATGTAGCGCCTGATATAACGGTTCCTCCTGTATTGCTGTTAGCTGTATTGCTATACCATTGATATGTGTTACCCGCTGCCGCAGCAACTGTAAGTGCCGTAACCGTTCCATTCAAACAAACAGTTTGAGTCCCTGCAGCAAGGTTGGTTGTAAAAGCAGGATTAGCATTCACTGTGATAGGTGTTCGCGGTGAAGATGACACTGAACAAGTGCCGTTTGAAACTGTTACAAAATAATACCTTGTTGCAAATGTAGCCGTCGTCGGAATTGTATAGCTGGCAGATGTTGCTCCGCTTACCGCCGTTATGGTTCCGCCTGTAGCTGCTGTACTGTAAGACCACTGGTAAGTACTTGCTCCTGTAGCAGCAACACTAAGAGTTGGTGCAGAACCATTTAAACATAGGTTCTGCGCAGCACTGGCAGGCTGTGTAGTAATCGCAAGTTCAGGAAGTACGATCACACCTCTCACATTTGATGGTGTGCTACACCCTGTGGTTGTATTGGTAATGACAGCATAGTAATAGGTAGTTCCCGCTGTTGTAGAAGGTGGCGTATAGGTTCCTGATGTAGCGCCTGATATAACAGTTCCTCCTGTATTGCTGTTAGTTGTATTGCTGTACCATTGATATGTGTTACCCGCTGCTGCTGCAACTGTAAGTGCTGTAACCGTTCCATTCAAACAAACAGTTTGAGTCCCTGCAGCAAGGTTGGTTGTAAAAGCAGGATTAGCATTCACTGTGATAGGTGTTCGCGGTGAAGATGACACTGAACAAGTGCCGTTTGAAACTGTTACAAAATAATACCTTGTTGCAAATGTAGCCGTCGTCGGAATTGTATAGCTGGCAGATGTTGCTCCGCTTACCGCCGTTATGGTTCCGCCTGTAGCTGCTGTACTGTAAGACCACTGGTAAGTACTTGCTCCTGTAGCAGCAACACTAAGAGTTGGTGCAGAACCATTTAAACATAGGTTCTGCGCAGCACTGGCAGGCTGTGTAGTAATCGCAAGTTCAGGAAGTACGATCACACCTCTCACATTTGATGGTGTGCTACACCCTGTGGTTGTATTGGTAATGACAGCATAGTAATAGGTAGTTCCCGCTGTTGTAGAAGGTGGCGTATAGGTTCCTGATGTAGCGCCTGATATAACAGTTCCTCCTGTATTGCTGTTAGTTGTATTGCTGTACCATTGATATGTGTTACCCGCTGCTGCTGCAACTGTAAGTGCTGTAACCGTTCCATTCAAACAAACAGTTTGAGTCCCTGCAGTAAGGTTGGTTGTAAAAGCAGGATTAGCATTCACTGTGACAGGGCTTCTGGGATATGAGCTATATGTACCACAAGAGGTTTCTACTGTTACGAAATAATATCTTGTTGCAAATGTAGCTGTAGTTGGCGGTGTATAACTTGCGGATGTTGCTCCGGTTACAGTGGTAATGGTTCCGCCGTTTGCAGCATCGCTGTAATACCACTGATAAGATGTTGCGCCGGTAGCCGTAACAGAAATTGGAGTTGCTGATCCTCCTAAACATAGATTTTGGGCAGTAGTGCTTGGTGGTGTGGTAATGCAGTTGCCGGAAGTACTTGCAAATGAAAAGCCGAGAGTAGCAGTATCCCCAGAGTCTATTGCGGTATTAGATGTTGCCCAGGATGTCGATGCTGCACTGGATCCATCTCCCCGGATATACACCCTAATGGTTAATGTAGCAATACCTGTTCCGTTGATCATTACAGATCCGCTTCCTGAGTTATTAGTTCCGGTTGCCGCCATTGCTGTAGCAGTATTGTTGATTTTGGTACCGGTAACTCCAAAGGCATTGGAACCGGACAGTCTTGTCAGTGTAACAGAAGTATTAGATGAAATAACATCATACTCCTGAGAAAACCCAAATGTGCTAACCGTTCCTCCCATACCGGCGATATGCAGGATAGGATTGTTAACCGGCTGGCTGAAAGTTACAACAAGGTCACTCATCCAATGTTGAGTTACACTAGTAGCTGCGCCGGAAACACGCAATGGCGTTGTATTTGCATTTAGCACGACTCCAAAGTTACTGGTGGTATTTATTCCCGTGCCAGTAGAGGCGCCATTGGAAGTATACCAAGCCGCGGACGGAGCTCCGTAAGTGTCTAAGCTTTGAAATACCGATGTGCCACCTGTAGTCGTATAGCCAAAATTAACAGGACGATTTGTGGATATGGGTGCAAATGTAAATTGCTGATTAGTCAATTGATAGCTTGCTGTAACTGCCGGAGTATAGGTCTGGAAAGTATTTCCTGACGGATTATCATTATTATATCGGAATCTGATATTTGTCGTCTGAGCAGGACCATTTGTTGCCGTTGGATTACCATCTCCTGAAGTAAATTCTAATGATTGTGCCTGAGCAGCTCCCCAAAAACCTAGAATCCCGAAAAAGAGCACGCATAAATGATATTTAATGGTAAAGGTTTTGGACTGATTACCCATAAAAAACTCTGTCCCATTTTGCACCAGACCACAACCAAGTTGTATTAGGCTTGATATTATTTGTAATAGTGAAAAATAAATTTTAGACATAGTTTTAATTTTAATAATATTTAATCTCAGAAGGTTATTTAAGATATTCTAAAGTGTAATCGTATGTACCAGCCGGATAAGTAGCTGATATCCCGGGCGACCCAGTGACAGCTGCGCCAGTAGCTTTGTCATAAGAATACAGACTGTTGGCATAGGCTACCCCATCTTTATAAATTGTAATTCTATAGATACTCGATATTCCCGGCGGATGAGCCAACGTAATGGCCGTGCTTCCTGTGGTCACTGTAAACTGTCCTTTTACTGCATAGATCTGCGAACTGATAAGGATCGTATTGGTAACAGTCTCGGTAGTTCCTACAAAGACCCTTGGGTCACCTATAGGTCGCCAGCGGCCTCCTGTAACATTCTGGCTGTTATAGCCAGTGGGATTATAGAAATAGTAATAGCCTGGGAATACTTCGGTTGCAGTAGAAGACCTTTGACCTGTGACCAGCGTAGTGCCTGTAGACCTGTTGTAAACTATCATCCCATCAAAATAAGTTGGGAATGTAGCACCATCAGCCAGTGTAAGATCGAATTCGAAATTGATAAGATCCACACTTGGGATCACAATCCCTTTTCCTGAATATGGAAGTGCCCCAGCCTCAACACTGAAATTGGTGCTGCCATCCAGAAATACATTAGAATTCCCAATATTAGGAGCAATAGGCATATTAGAGAGCAATTGCGCTCTTAGTAATATGATTCCTGCTAATATTGTAATGAAGTAGAGTATTTTTTTCATGATTGTATTATTAAAAATTAAACATGAAGCTATAAACCGATCGACGTCCATACAGACCCTGTCCATACGAGGGTTCGGCCTCGCAAAGCATTGTTGCCCACCTGGCCAAGTATTGTAGTTGTTCCCACAAGAGTGTTAGCGGCTCCGGATGAGTTGTTATTAAATACAAGTATAGTTCTGCCTGCATCTGCTGCAGTTAAGTTAGGGAACGTAATAGTTGATCCTCCTGATGCTACGTTTGTAACGATGAGATAATCTGTTGCATCGATAGAGTAGCCGCCTGTTATAGTTTTTACATTACCGCGGATATTCTGATAAAAAGGAGGACCATCTACATAGCCCAATACACCATTGGCATCGGCAACAACTGTTTTGGTAGCTGTAAAAGTCTGGTTCTGGGAAGCAGATGCACCTCCTGTGGAAGTCGTATTAATAGCATTTGCAGCACCATTAGCCGGCAGATTTCTTATTCTTGCAATGCCAGCGAGATCTAATTTTTCTGTAGGAACCTGTGTATTAATTCCCATGCTTCCCGGCGCAGTGATTCTTATTTTTTCTGAACCAAAAGCATTTCCTCCCATACTTGTTGTAAAAATGATAGGAGTGGGATTTGTAGTTTGATCGCTCCCTATCTCTAATGCCGTAGATTCTTCACCTGCATAAATATATGCGGGCTGTTCCGGGTAGATGGCAAAATCAAGCCTAGAAGTTATACCATTAGAATTATTATCAAGAGCGATTAAAGCGATATTAGCATTTTTATTTGTGCTGGTTCCAGACTGGAAAAGAACTCCTTGAGGAGACCAATATGTTCTTTGTTGAGATCCCAAAAATGATAGTTGAAATCCATTAAGCGTTAATGCCCGAGCGCCTATAAGGCTGCCGTTTGTATTGTATATGTTAACCGCAGCAGAAGGCAGCCACTGTGTCCCGTTCCATGTCATAAGATCCCCTATAGTAGTTCCGCTGGTAAGCCCAAGTGTATAGGGACTTACCGCAGTTCCTGACCCTGCTCTCTCCAGCCCGCCATTGGTGGTGGCAGCTGTTACCTCGTTTCCGATAATACCGTCTTGTTCGGCACCAAATCCCGAACCCGCTGCTATCCATTTGGTACCATTAAAGTAAAAATATCCTGTAGAAGTTACATCTATAGTCTGTCCGGCAGGCGATGTGTCGGCAGCGGTTACATAGACCATTGCTCCGGTCTGTGTAGCTGTGTAGGTCTTGGCTCTCAGTTGTGCACCTGTCAGCCGTGGTGGTATGATCCCATCCAGTACTGTATTATCTGTTGGTTTGCCTGTAACATCCAGGGTCGCTTGAGGGGTTTCCGTATTGATTCCCACTTGAGCCTGTGGAAAAAATCCGGTAAATAGTATGAAATTTACCAATATTATATTTTTCATCATCAAAAAGTCTAGGATTGCTTTAAAAATCATAGCCATTCCAAATTTCCGGACGTTACCGTTGCCGTTACAATCACGAATCGAAAGAATCATATTAAATAATCATAAATCGTTGCGAATTCTTTAGCAATTTACCACCATAGATATAAGATTATTAACCAACCATGTAAGATATTCCGAAAAACACACTACACATAAACACAATAAAAATCTTTGTTTAATTATAAATAATCAACAATAATTTATTTCTATTAAATATTTTATCAAAAAACAACTATAATATTACCAATACATTCAAAATAATTTATTATGTTATAGATATATCACCCTTAAAGACAGTACTGCTACAGGCATCAAAAAAAAGCAATGGTATCAGGAGATACCATTGCCTTGATGCAATTATTATTTAATGATGCGAAAGAGAAGTAATTCTGTAATTATGGCTTCCAAAAAGACCATACTGTACCGTTGTAAACGGCAAGTTGGCGTTTTGTGGTATCATACACCATCATTCCCGGTGCAGGATTTATAATATTAAGATGCGGACTTGCCACTCTCGGCAGTATCATAGCTTTGTCAGTATCCGTAAGAACAAGAATCCCATTGGTAGAATCAGCATCGCTGTTGGCCCCTATTCCTGTTTTGGCAGTGGCTAGTTCGGTTTTTTCCTTTTGAATGCTAAGATCTGCCTGTCCGGTAGTATCTACAGAGAGGTCAAACCAGCTGTTATCTTTTAGGTATTTTACTTTATGATCAGAATTATCATAGATTACAGATCCATTCTCTGTGATGGAGGATTTGTCCTCTATATATGGCAGTATGATGCCCTTATTCTCAGCATCTGTAAACTCAAGGGAAACTGAGGCGTTGGTGACTGAGGTTTTTCCTATGGCTACCTGAGATTTCGCTGTTGCAAGAGTTGTAAGTACAAATAAAGTACTCGAAATCATATTTTTCATTGTTTGGGTGTATTTGTGTTTTGTAAGCCTCGAACTGCTTATGAATATTAGGAAAGCTATTTATATTGTAGAATTCATGCGCCTATGTAGTAATCCCTCAAATACTCATTATCAAAGAATAAATAGAGTCTTTTTTTGTAAAGGCCAAAGAAAGATGTTTGCATCAGATAAACTATTTCGTTATTAGAATTGTTTTCTGGTTTCCCGAGCCTGCAGATAACAAATTCCCGATCGGCTCCTATTAATTTTTCTATTGTATTTTCCATTGAGATATTTGTATTTAGAGTATTATATGATCTCGTCCTCGGTATTCATCTTACCTCGAGCGGGTTAAGGTGAATACCTCGAGCGAGGTAAGCACCTTACCAAGTGGCTGGCAAGGGTATTACTATTAGATGACAGTTAATAATTTATCAAATACTGCAGTACGTGGCTCTTTTAGCATATTAGCGCCAGCATATTGCGTCACTACTTCCAACCTGTAAGTTCCTGCCGGAATTGCGGGGATGATGACAATGAGTTCCGACGGATTGTTGATTACCACATCGCTTGCCTCTACCGCTGTGCGGACTTCCGTTGTTGTATTGACGAAGTAGATGCCGTTGGCAGGATTGTCTCCTGCTACTTTTATTTTGTTCCCTGCAATTTTCAGGTTACGCCCCGGTGTCAGAAGATCATTCACAGTACCGCTTTTCACATCCGTTACCTGTAGGATCACAGACGACGCATCTGCAACACCCAGAATACTGATCTCAATATTCGGGATCTCTGCTCTCAGCTTCTCCCCCTGGTTGAACTGGAACAGGATGCTGTGCTTCTGGCTGTTGAAGGTCTCTGTGGGGCTGTCAAATACCCCGCGGATCTGTGTACCAGCCGTAAAATAACCAGTGTTAACTGAATAACCGTCGCACAATTGGTAAGCCATCTCTTTCAGGAACAGATCTGTGGCATGCTCCATAGAAGCGGCGGTTACATCTGCACCACCACGGCTGACTGCTGCTTCGCAGATCTGTTTTACATTGAGCGAGCGCTCGCTTACTGTGCGGGCGATGAAATCATTAGGATTGTCTTTCGTTAAAAGGTTATCGTAAAGATAAGCTTTGATTTTGTGTAAGATGGGCATATTGGTGTTTTTTTTATTATTATTAATATTTTTGAGATCCTTCGGCAGGCTCAGGATGACAGCAGTAAGCTCGCATTGTCTTGGAGACGGAGGAAGCATCTCTGCTTCTTTTTAATTGGTATTGGCGTTAATAACTGGAGGTGTGGATCCAGCGGCACACGTACTACTGCAGACTTGATTTTGAACTGAAGCCAGCTCTGCTGGAGATATAGAAAAATTATTTGTCGGAATGAACTTTCTAGGTGTTGTACCATTTCCTTCCGGATCTTCGGAATTGGAATAGACGGTCCCGGTGTAAGTACCTCCTACAGAAGCTATCGCTGCAGCAACTTCTACAGCAGTAGCTTCTGGACTAACACCATCTGCTGCTCCAGGTACTCTTAAAACAACAACAGCTGCACTATTGCTGATTTTAAGCTGATTATAAAAAGGAAACATTCCAGCATAAGAATTTGTCAGTGAATTCGCTAGACCTCTGTCAGGATAACTTGATGAAGTTCCTATTCTGACGGGGGCATCTGTGAAATAAAAAACAATTAACTTATTACTGCCGTTACGTGTAAGTGTTTTCTGGGTACTTAGTATACCTCCATAGCTAGGTATAGCAGTGTTATCCAATGCTGTTTTAAGGACACCTGCAGACTCGTGCATATATGTGCCTGCCCCCATAGCTGTTCCATTAGTACAAGTTTGCCCAGTAGCGGCACATCCTCTTCTGGAAAAATTTTTTGCACTAGTTGCATTGTTTGTAAAGTTAGACTCTATAAAGAGATTGGATCTAATTCCGGATTCTGGTATAGTAAAAGTATTGGTATTGAGACCTGAGAAATGTACTACAGCAACCCTGTTGCTAGAATTACAGTTTAAAATATTATCTATGATTGAGTTGACAGAATTGGTCATATCTGTCCATTTGGCATTATCAATAGAGCCACTATTGTCTAGCATAAGCACAATATCTGCGCCCTGAGCTTTGATATTGTAAGTTATTAATGCAAAACAGGTTATAACCACTGTTTTCATCATTTTTGAAAAATTATATTTCATAGTATTATATATTTATGTATGTTAAAAAAATTATAGATATACTAATCCGGGCAAGCTTGAGTAGTTACACAATGCCAAGCCATAGTAGAGTCTCCTTCTTTCAGGGTATAGATTTTCAGACACTTGTTGGTGGTATCGTACACCATCATTCCTTCTACAAAATTGTCTGCGTCTATACCCACTGGAGTAGGCAATGTAGCAGGATTGCTGTCTGCATCTGAGAATGCTACTCGGTTTGGAACGAAAGCTTTGGTCTTGGATTCCAAGGCAATGTGCCCGCCTTTTCGTATCATAGGCCAGTTGTCTCTATCGTCTGCTCCGGCTCTTCCCAATGCGGAGATTCCTAATTTGGTATCCAGAATTGCGCCCCCCGTATTAAGTCCAGGCTTGTAACAAGCTGTTGTACATTGGTCATCTATACCTACCAGTACAGGCGTACCTACTGGGGAATAGCAATCGTTTACCGCGTCATAGAAGAATGGAAAATATAAACCCAGACCTACATCAGTGGGATCTGATACTTTGGTGTTGTTTACATGGTTGTTTGTTGTGTACCATACAAGCTGGCTGCCTGCCGGAGCAGTTGTCTGGGAAAGCGCCGTAAGATCTACCGTAGGATAGTTACAGCACGCATTGCCGACGACTACTATTCTGCTTCCCGGGCTGTAACAGTTGTTGACAGAATCGTAATAAAATACCCAATAGCTGGTAGGTGTAGATGTTGCCTGCACAATACCCGTGCTAATAAGCGTAGAAGCCGATGGCGTGACAGAGGTGTGCCATTGTTTTACAGAGCCTGCGGGCGCCGTGCCAGCGGAGATCCACAAATTCAGATTAATAGATACAGGATCTGCTACATTACAAGGCGAACATGTTGTGATGGTTACCACTACTGCAGAGGAAGCCGGAGAGTAACAGCTACTTGCCGAGCTGTAGTAGAATGCATAATAAGTTCCCGCTGTTGCTGCCGTAGGAGTCGCATACGCAGGTCCGGTATGCGTATTATTAGTAAACCAAACTAAAGTACTGTTTGCCGGTACCGTTCCTATGTGTGCCTGAGTATTAAGATTTACAGTTGCTGTAGGGCAGTTATTGCCAACACTAGAGTTTACCGCCGGGGTGGAGCCGCCTACCGGACAGGCGTTTACAATTACTTGTACGGCAGATGATGACGTATTACAACTTCCAGCGTTAGCAGCTACCACATAATAATATTGCGTTCCTGCCACTGTGGTGGGCGGCGTGTAGCTGGATGTATTGGCTCCTGAGATCAGTGTGCCACCCGTATTGCTATTTGTTGCATTGCTGTACCACTGGTATGAGGTTGCACCCATAGCAGTTACGGTAAGATTGACAGGTGTTCCGTTGAAAGCCACCGTTTGCGTTGCAGGGGTTACGGATACCGCAGTAGGATAAGCATATACGGTAACAGGAGTACGGGGTGATGAGCTTACAGTTCCACAGCTTCCTGTAACATTTACATAGTAATATCTTGTTGCAAATGCAGTTGTGGTAGGCGGTGTATAGCTCGTCGCAGCGGCTCCACTACTTACGAGAACAGAGGCGCCTCCTGTAGGTGCATCGCTGTAATACCACTGGTAATTGGTAGCCCCGGTAGCACTTACTGTAAGTGCTGTAGCTGTTCCGCCTACACAAAGATCCTGAGGAGTACTGTTTGGCTGAGATGATATGAGCTGATTCACTGTTACACCTCTTACATTGGAGGCAGTAGAGCATCCTGTGGTTGTACTTGTTATTACTACATAGTAATAAGTGGTTCCCGGTGTAGCAGTAGATGGTGTATAGGTATTAGAAGTTGCTCCTGATATGAGAGTTCCACCTATATTGCTGTTGGTAGTATTGCTATACCATTGAAATGTAACATTGCTGGCTACTACTGAGAGTGCCGTTGCTGCGTTGTTCTGACATACTGTTTGTGTACCTGTTGTCTGATTTGTTGTAAACGTGGGATTGGCATTCACGGTTACGGGTGTTCTTGGTGAAGATGTCGCCGTACCACAGGTACTGCTCACCACTACATAATAATATCTTGTAGCAAAGGCTGAGGTAGTCGGTATGGTGTAGGAAGCACTTTGACCCGTAACCCCTATATTGGTAAGCGCACCTCCGGTTGCAGCTGTACTGTACCACCATTGATAGGTAATTGTTCCTGTACCTGTTGCGGCAACAGTAAGAGTTGCTCCGGTACCGTTCTGACAAAGGTTTTGCGGTGTGCTGTCCGGTTGGGTGGTAATTGTGGTTGCAGGGTTTCGGGTGATACCTCTTACATTAGAAGCGGCAGTACATCCCGTTGTAGTACTGGTAATAACAGCATAATAATAAGTGGTTCCCAACGGACCAGACACCGGCGGATCATAAGTTGAAGAGGTCTGACCGCTTATGGGTGTGCCTCCTATGTTACTGTTAGTTGTATTGGTGTACCATTGATAGGTTACATTATTTGCAGCTACGGCTAATATTGCCGGCTTAATATTCTCGCATACCGTCTGTGTTCCTGTGGTCTGATTGGTCGTGAATGTAGGATTGGCGTTCACCGTAACCGAACGAATGTTGGATGTAAAAGTACATCCTAATTGTGTATTTTTTGCAATAACTACATAATAATACAATGTTCCAGGCGCTGAAGTGGATGGTGTGTAGCTAGAATTGGTAGCACCACTGATCGGAGTTCCACCCACAGTGCTGTTGCTGGTGTTACTGTACCATTGGTAGGTAACATCAGTAGCTGCAACGCTTAAAGTAGTTGCTGTTGCATTTTGACATACAGATTCGGAGCCGGGTGTAAGATTGGTAGTAAAAGCAGGCGGTGTAGAACATGGAGTAACCACTAAACATACATTTCCTACAGTATTGTTCAGGTTTGAACTTAGGTTACTTATATTGGCAGCAGAGTTCGTAAATGCTGCCGGATTGCTGCCACAGCTTGCATTAAGCTGTCCTGCGGCATTGGTGACATTTACCGTGATGGTTGCTGTGGTGTTGGCTGCAATAGAATATCCGGATGCGGCAATGGAGGTACCACCTGCAACAGCCGTGGTGCTACCTCCGGTAAGACCTGTAACTACTACATTGGGTGTATTTGCGATGCGAAGACCAGATGGTAGCGAATCTGTAAAGCTGATACCGGATAAAGCAGCACTTCCTGACTGGGTATTGCTTACTGTAAAGGTATAAGTTGCCGTACCACCATCTGCAATGGATGATGGTGATACACCTTTGCTTAAATTGGCTACAGGGTTAATTGTAGGGGAAAAATTATCAAATAAATAATAGACCACATTGTTTACTGGAAGAGAAGTTGATGCTTGACGCCATTGCCCTATGGTCATATATTCCTCTGTACCATCAGCTGTATACAATAAGGTTACCGGAACCCAGGTATTACGGCTTCCTGCTCCATACACAGCAGTATTGCTTGCAGGTATCAGCGTTCTCCTCGTAGAATTCCAACTATTGTATATACCTCCATCATTTGAACTAGCACCAACTGGATTGGTATCAGCGCCCGTAGGCGCAGCCGCAGAAAAACAAAGTCCTATAAAACCTTTTTCAGATGCAGGCAAGTCTGTAAATTGCATACTACCAAAACCTGGAGTAGTACTAGCAACAAACAAATGCATAGTATAGAAACTAATGGAATAAGTAACACCCGCTGTCAGCTTTGCTGATAATCTATTGGTTATATATTCTTTATAATTCTTGTTAACATTTGACAATTCCATAAACCCACCGATATAAGCAGCACCATCCTGGGCGGAAATAGTATTTGAATTAGCATTTATCCTGTAATCTGCGGGATTAGGGGGTCCGTAAAAATAATCACAAGTACCATCGGTAGGTTGTATCCAGCTAGCGGCTCTGTTCATTTGAGAAACTGACGTAGGATATGTTCCCGCAGTTGTTAAAATTTCAAAACTAGGGTTAGAAATGTTTTGCGCGAATATAAAGCCCGAAGACTGAAGTAAAAACAGAAACAACATTACCGCTTTTATCTTAAAAATGCCAGCTGCAGATGCGTATTTATATTGGTTTTTCATATTTTAATGTCTTTTTATACTAATTCTTTTTATTTGAATATTTTTAATAATGTTCTATACCGTTATATAAACCAGTAGATTACAGGTTGAGATGCCATGTGAATTTTTAGTAAACCGATTAAAAGAACTATGAAATATAGTTGCACTCGTGATTGTGCATTTTGCACGAAGAGCCCTTGCGGAAGGATTGGTAGAGATGTTAAAAATTGTTTCATCATTAAGTGTGTGTGTGTGTTTTCATTTCGTTTTTTGCCTATAACTAATGTATCTCATTACAAGATTATATTATAAAAGCAAAACAAATATTCTTATTCAAGAGAGATTGATTACCTCAAAATTAAATTGAATGTAGACTTAGAAAATATTTTGTTCTAATAACCGAAAAAAGAAGGAGAAGTATATATACCTTTTAAAGAACCGTAAGGAGCACAGTCTTCTGCTAAAGAATGGAAATTTTTCATCATTGTATTTTTATTTTTTGTGTTTTATGCTTTTAAATCAATTGAGACTATTTATATACTCTGCTACTGTTAAAAACGCACAAAGAAATATATATTTAGCTGTATAATAAGATGAAACAGTGTGTGCTTTTCAAGAAATTCTAACTGTAAAAAAGCACTGTAAATAAATGGTTATCAATCATTACAAACAAAACATAACTCTATTATTACTCAAAGAAACCGTGAATCAACAATGATACTTCAGAACTGTTTTATTGAATATAGTAACAATTCATGATAAAATATTTTATCCTGGCACAGCCATAATATTTGCAGGGGGTTCCTCTTTGGAGTCTTTCTTCAGATTATGAATAAAATCTGAAGGCGTTATTCCGGTCTCTTTTTTGAACACAACGGCGAACACTTCTCTTGATGAGAAACCACAACTTTCTGCAAGATAACTGATCTTGTACTCTCTGTAAGTTGGATTTTTGGAAAGCACATCCGATATATAACTGATTCTCAAACCATTTATATAATCACTGAATTTTTTACCCTTGTGATACTTGAGGATTTCTGAAAGATATTTTGTATTAGTATCAAGATAGCTGGCTAAATTGGACAAGCTCATATCTTGTTTTATGTAACGTTGCGACTTTTCAAACTTTGCAAACTTTGCAAGAATGTGTTTTATGGTATCATCGGTAATTACTGGTACTCTAGACGACTTTGTTACGACTACATCAGCATCAACAGTTTTTAAATTCTCGGTTTCATTTTCTACCAAATAAGAATAATTTTTTGTAACCTCGATTTCCTCTAGAAGATTATAATAATTTTTCTTTAGATTTCTATTTTCCTTATTCAAATAAAACCAAAATAAAATTGTTAAAAAATACATAATTGCCATGAAAATCAACAAAATTCTTTTTGTATTCTCTGGGAATGAATTCTCAAGATCAATCAATTTCTGTCCGGAAATGACACTGCCGTCTTTCTGAATAATATTTAAATTATTATTTGATCCGGTATTTAAAGTAATATATTTTGGATTTGTATTTTTTCCATATAATGAAGCATTTAAAATGCTTTTATCAATTTTACTAAGATGTTTCGATCCAGCCTGATTTCGAATTTCTTTCATTCTTTCCTTATCAATTTTTGCAACAACTAAAAGATCCTTTGTGAAAATTAAAACCGTGTCTGTGCTAAATCCGTATATGGTATTAGTATCATTTTTTTTCAGGTCTGTGGCCTTTGATAGAATGCTAAAAAATATTAATAGAAAAAGAATGGTAAACCTTCTCCTCAATTGGAGAAGGTTTACTTCTTCATATTTCATCACTTGTGTTTTCATTTTGTGTTTTTAATTCAAAATTTATTGCTAAACGAATATGTATTTTGATATAAACTTCATCAATATTAAAAGAATAAAATTTATAATGCAATTACAATATGGAATAAATGCTGAATTATAGTAATGATAAATGACACATATAAAATATAATTTATTTTAATCATTTTACAAATAAGAACTATTGAATATCAAATGCTTAGATATAAATTTCAATAGCATTATAACTGAAAAAATGCTTGTTTAAGTTGGCACAAAGCAAATCATATTTTTATTTTTGACATAATTGTAATGATAATGCATTAATCGTATTAAAATTTTAATACAAACAAAAAACATTACTTTATTTTTTTATATAGGATTGAAAATACATCAGCTTATACCTTAAAAAAAACACTTATGAATCTGAAAAAAATACTTTTTTTACTCTGCTTTTTCATATTCTTCAAGAGCTACTGCCGTACTAATAATTTCTCAGAAATTGAAATTATTAATAAGTATGTGACTATAAAACCTAATGACATTAATGAAATAAAGAAACTTTATCTATACTCCAAAAGCAAATTTTATAAAAAAGGTATTTTAGTAGGCTTACTAGAGATGCAAAAATACTACCTGAAAACCGGTCATTATTTTATATCATTGCAATTCAGCCATTCTGCAGAAGATCTGGCAATGAGGATGAAAGACAACATAGCTTTGAGTTCCATATATCTTTGCAGAGCGCAAGCTTCTTCCATATTGCATTTCTATAATGAAGCAAAACAAAACCTTCATAGGTCTCTTTTTTTTGGTAATAGAATAAGTAACCAGACAGAGAAACATTTGCAACTGTCTAACGTGTATGCAAATTTTGCAGGAGTGTACGATGGAAATGAAAATGCCAACGATTCTATTTCTTATTACTTACAAAAAAGCTTAAACGTTATAGAAAGTACTCCAACCAATAAATTAACGGAGTTACAAAAAAGAAATTACTACAATCTTCTCATGACGGGATATATGAATATGGGAATTTTATATACCTATATTTTGCAACCTGCCAAATTAGAAAAAGCTGAGCCTTATTTTAAAAAAGTGCTGGAATTTTCGAAGAAAGAACCTAAGTATTTTGAACCTTCTGATTTTGAGACTTATAAAGCCATAGGAGTTTTCTACAACAAGAAAAAAGATTATAAAAGAAGTTTCGAGTATTTTGAAAAAGCACTACAGATTGAAAAACACAAAAACAATCCCAAGATGCGTTTGGTCATCTATAAAGAACTGAAAGATTCTTACGAATCTCTTGGAAACATATCCAGGCAAAATCAATACTTGAAGCTTTATTCAAACTTAAATGATAGTATTAATAAAATTGATAAAGAGTCTATTATTGAAAACTCACGGCTTCAAATCAAACAATCTATAGAAAATGCAAAACAAAGTCACGAAGAAAGCTTGAGGAAAGTTCTGATTTTTTCTATCCTTTTTTTAACTTTAACTTTGGTTGCCATGTGGGTGTTTTTTCAAAAAGGAAACAGGAAATCCACTGATAATAATGTCATTATTTATCAATTAAAAAAACAACCGGAAGAATTAATATTGACTGAGGAGAATCTAAATTTTGATTTTGAAGAAGATCTGGACCACAAAAGCAAAGTAAATATATCAACGGACACAGAAAGAAAGCTTTTAAAAAAACTTGCCGCTTTTGAGGCATCTGAAAGATTTCTCAGAAAGGATTTGAGCCTCACTTCTATGTCTCATCAGAAAAATACAAATCCAAAATATTTATCCGAGATTATTCGAATCCATAAAAATAATAATTTCAATGGTTACATCAATAGTTTAAGAATCAAATACATTATGCGGAAATTAAATACCGACATAAAATACAGAGAATATAAGATCAGCTATCTTGCAGAAGAATGCGGTTACACATCTTCGCAGGTTTTTGTAATTGCTTTTAAAAAAGAAACCGGCGTTACACCTTCTCACTATATTGAAAATCTAAAAGACGAGACTGTGAAAAATTAGTTTCTTTTTCATCGAAAAATATCAAACCAATTTGGAATAAGATAAAATATATTTTATTTGGAACTGAATATAATTCTACTGTGACTGATTAGTAGTTTGATAGATTCATCAATTTTACTATCAAATAAATGAATAGCGAAATACTTCTATAAAAAAATCCTAAAACATTAATAATTAATGAATTAGGATTTAAAAGTTGGGTGCCTAGTGTACCCAAACAATAAAATACACTGAAATATCATACAATTATAAAATACCCTTAAACGCCTTTATATAAAGGCTTTTGTCTTTTATAACATTGCATAAGATATTATACTATTGCAAATTTATCGGGAAAATATCGGGAAAATTATTATCTTTGATTACTTGAAAGTTAAATATGGCATCTGTAAAGTTTTTTGTTCGTTCAACAACCTCGACATCTCAAATCTATCTACGGTTCATTATCGGATTCAGAAATGAGTTTCAAACGAAAACAGGTTTTACAATAAACCTCAATGATTGGAGTAAAGAAAAATCGTTACCAAAACAAACGTCAGCTGAAAACAAACAAATCTCCATTAAGTTAAAAGGTCTCGAAACTCATATTTTAAATTCTTACAACGAAGATTACTCGAAAGGGATTGTTTTCTCAAAAGATTGGGTAGCTGAAAAAATTGATTTGTTTTTTAATCGTGTAGATGTACTAGATGATGATTCTGTCTTTCTCATTTATCTGAAACAATTCATCGATTTCAAAAGAAGTACATCTTCTTACACAGAATGTACATTAAGGAAATACAATAATCTCTCCGACCGGTTCGTCCAATACCAAAAGAAGAAAAAGAAAACTTTTCTAATTCAGGACATTAGCGCAAAAATTTTGATAGATTTCAAAAATTATCTTATTCTTGAATGTAACCTGATGGAAACTACAGCAACAAGATTTATTAAAAATCTGAAAACAGCAATCTTTGATGCCGAACAAAACGGAAAACAAATCCATCACCAAATTCGAGGATTCACTACCGGGACAACCAATACAGAATACAAAGTATTTCTTTCATTTGATGAGATTGAACAAATCAAGGAAGTACAAAGTATTAATACTGATTGGAATATTGCAAGAGACTGGTTGATTGCCGGCTGCTATCTTGGGCAAAGGGTATCGGACTTACTGAGAATGACCAAAAGAATGATTTACACCAAAACCGATTCTGAGGGCAATTCATTTCGTTTCATAGAAATAAAACAGCAAAAGACAGGCGAAAAAGTTGTTATTCCTATTCACGATGAGGTAGAAAATATTCTTAAAAAATACAATGGTGACTTCCCTCCAACATTCGCCACCAACTTCGATTCTAATGCTGTCCTTTTTAACAGGCACATTAAAAAAGTTGCAGAACTGGCAGGCATTCACGAGATGATTAAAGGAAAGGTTTACAATGAAGATAAAAAGAAAAATGAAATCGTAGAGACTGAAAAATGCAATCTAATCAGTTCGCACGTTTGTAGAAGATCTTTTGCAACTAATTTCTATGGAAATAAAATGTTTACAACACCTCAGTTAATGTCGATCACCGGACACAAGACAGAATCGATGTTTCTAAATTACATTGGCAAAACCGCAGATGATTGGGCAATGCAGACCGCAAAAACTTTCAAACAATTATTGAATCAAAAAACATCATAAACTAATTCTAAAAATAATGAGTACACTAACCTTACAGATCAAAAGAGAGTTTCTTGATAAGATTCTTTCAGGCGAAAAAACAGAAGAATTCAGAGAGATTCGTCCTAAGAATTCAAAAAAGTACATTGAGTACGTACAGGCTGAAGATGGCGAAGATGTGCAGCCTATCCAGTACAAGCAAATTCAATTCTTCAACGGTTATGCTGCAGATCGTCCGGAATTAATCATCGAGGTCAAAAAATCAATCATTCAGATTATCGAGGATGAGAATGGCGAAGATATAGTTTACGAAGAAGATGGCCAGGAATATGTAGTTGCACAAATGGTCTACACATTAGGTAAAATTAATTCAAGAAAAAACATTTAATGAACGCTCTAATAAAGTCGCTTTTAAGTCACTTGACAATATCTGATCTCGAAAATTTGATTGAAGAAAAAAAGGCACTCGACCAACCTAAAAAGGCGAATGCCAATGATATTATGAAAAATTACCTAAAGAAGCATTATCTTAAATACAGAAATCCTTTGATAAAATAAAACCGCACTAGAAATGCGGTTTTATGTTTTTTATAACGCTGGGTAAATCACTTCTAATAAAATACATTTTGTGTTAAGGTCCCATCGGCTTCTGGAATTAATCCCATCGCCTGGTGTAGTTTCTGCATAATCATTACTCATTTTATAAAAGTCCTTATGTTCTAAAAACGAGCGAAAAACCAAAACTAATTTCTTACTGTAATCATCACCGAATTTTTGCAAATAGTTTATTAATGAGGGTGCCAGTAATAAACTACTTTTTGTTATCTCAGAAATCTTGTCATTAATATTTTCCATAATAAATTAATTTAGTGTTGCTTTAATAATGTGATAAAATTAAGTAATAATAAATTAAAATACAAGTAATAGATAGTTTATTTTCAAAATAATTTAGTGTTACTATAATTTACGTATCTTTGACAAAAATAATACTATGGAAATTTTAAGATTAAAAGATATTCTTACAGAAAAGAAAATGACAGGCAAAGAACTAGCATCGCTAATTGATGTAACGCCGGCCAGTATCTCAAACATTGTTCAAGGTAATAGTTTCCCGAAGCCTGAGACTCTACTAAAAATTGCAGAAGCTCTAGATATGGACATCAGAGATCTGTTTAATTCAACAAAAGAATTTGAGGAAGCATCTATATATATCAAAATAGAAAACGAGTTTATAAAGATAGGAAAATTGGACATTTCGAAAATTAGAATATAACAGACCTATTTTATCATAATTATAAAATACATTTCAATTATACGGATTACCGTAAATGTATATCGGATTTTAGTGTGATATTTGCAATAATCATAAAAATTATCAAATGGCATTAAAAACAAATCCAGAACCAAAAATGACTATTAACAAATTAGGCGAATATTTGGTAGCAGGTCCGAAGCGACAGAGAAAAATTCTTGAACAATTAAAATATCCAAAAGATAACGCATTTGGTTTCACACCTTATGGAGATGTAAGGGAAGCGATCAAAAAATACTTTATTAATAATTTTGAGGAATCTTATATAAATGACTTAATTTCTGCTCTTGAAGAAAAACTAAATGTCAAAGAAACCGATCCTCGATTAACTGATTGGCAAATTAGTGTTATAGGATCTTCGATCGAAGCGCTAGAAAATGTTTTAGATTCTGCTAATATAAATACCGACTACTTATATGAACAATATGACGGTGGAAATCCAAAACTACTTATTCACGGTGTAGAGATAAGTATAAATCCAGACTTAATAGTTAGATCTAAAGTAAAAAATAAGGATTGTGCAGGAGCGTTAAAAATTCACATTAGTAAAAATTCAAGTATTGATCAAGAAGGCAGCGCATATATTGCTACTCTCTTAAATAACTTTACAATTGATCATTTATGTAATCATAACACTACCGCTAGGAACGAAAACTCTATATCATATGATGTCTTTAGCGACAGTTTTGTGGAAAGTCCTAAAGCATTCAAGAGGAGAATGGAAGATATTGAAGCTGGATGTAAAAACATCAAGGCAATTTGGGATTCTATCTAATTTAGTTTTTCTCAAATGACAGTAGGGACATAGGGTTTGATAATTATCAAGCCCTCTTCCTCCTCCTCCTTTAAAAACAGGCAAAATATGATCTGCATTCCAATTCTCATCATAAACTCCACAATTTCGACAGAATCCAAAATCTCTTTGAAATATCAAATCCCTAATAATGGTTTGATCTCCCTTAATAACATAAAAAGTTAGTAGGGATTTTTTTTGGCAATCTTTAGACCACCACTTTCTTTTATTACCTGTTAATTTGTTTTTGCATCCACAAGAACATAGACCCTTCTCGTTCGAAGGGAAAAGATGCTCCAATGCAAGTCCTTTTTGATATCTCAAAAAATGATTTATCATAGTTATATTCTTTGACCTTAGTAAAAATACATTTTTTTTAAAAAAAACTGCAAAATTAATTTATTTTTTCTGATAAAATTGTTACACAATAAAATAAGTTATTAACAAAAACGTGTTTAATGCTCAAATTTTACTAGTGAACTAAAAAATGCGCAAGTAACTCGCTATGCAATTTCTTGCCAGCGCTTGCAATCTAAGATAATTTTGTTATTCAGAAAAATGCAACAACCAACGAGGTTTTTGCGCTGTATAATCAAATTTATCATTATGACTCAAATACAATTCGTGGGTATCTCGCCTGCCGATCTTGTGAGGGAATTAGAATCATCCTTAATCCCCAGATTGAAATCTGAACTATCGCAAGAATTCCAACCAAAAGAACCGCTTGAGTACTTAAGTATTCCCGAAGTATGCAGCTTACTTAAAGTAGATGCTTCCACTCTATGGAGATGGAGGAATAAATTATTAATAACTGCATATTCTATTGAAGGAAAGATTCTTTTCAAAAGAAAAGAAATCGACGACTTAATAAACAAAAGTGCGCTGAAATGAACATCGTAAATCTAATTATTGAAGCATCAAAAGACAGTAATCTGCCATTTGATGAGATTTTCACTGATCTATACAATTACGGAATTTGTGATGAATTCGGCAATTTAACTGAAGAGTATTTAAACTTTTAATTCCTATTTCTCGGGTAAACGTTCCCAGAACTAATCTTAATTCAACATTATACGATGGATGATATTCTTGATATTATACACAATATTGGTTTCAATGTAGAGGCCTCACAATTGGACAATCTGACTACCACGCTAAGAACCCAAGTTACAGAGATTGGGAGATTAACACAGAGAAATGCCGAGTATGCTCGAACGCTTAGGAGAATGACTTTGGATGAAACCGAAGGAAGAGCGAGGATACTTGCCGAAATGCGTACCAATCAGCGAGCTATTGATGAAAGAAGAAGATCCTTAGAAAACCTAATTCTAACAGATCGTAGATTCAATGATCAATTAATTCGGGAACAAGGTTTGATCGGTGCTTTAACTGAAAGGTTAAGAATTCTACAGCGTCAAAGAACCGCAGCAACTTCAGAATCTGAAGTAAGACGCTACGGTAACTTAATACAACGAGAGCAGGAACGGTTAAATAGATTAAACCGACCAACTGACAGATTACCTGGAATGAATGGTCTTCTAAATACATTGGGACCCATATCGAAACTTCTTCCGGCAGTTGGTGGTGCATTGTCAATCGGAGCGATCGGTTCACAAATATTTGATGTTACAAAGAAATTTGAAGGATATAATACTACGCTGAAAAGTTCTTATGGCAGCTCCGTGCAGGCACAAGGCGCATTCGATAAAATTCAAAAGTTCGCAAAGGAAACGCCTTTTAGTGTAGATGAATTGACCGGGTCATTTATTAAATTGAAAAATAGAGGTTTTGACCCTACGACTTCAGAACTAATTTCGATCGGTGATCTTGCATCATCGCAAGGGAAAGGATTTGATCAACTTACTGAGGCTATTCTTGATGCACAGACTGGAGAATTTGAAAGGTTAAAAGAATTTGGAATCAAGGCGAAGACTGTCGGCGATACCGTAACACTATCGTTCAAAGGAATTGAAAAACAAGTTAAAAAAACAGATCAGGAGGCTTTACGAAATGCTGTGATTTCCTTTGGACAAATGGCAGGCGTTACTGGACAAATGGCGGCTCAATCCAAAACATTAGATGGACAGCTTTCTAATTTGGGTGACACTTGGGATATGGTATTTGATGCCATAGGTAAAAAAGGATCTCCGGAAATAAAACAACTGATTGGACTAGTCAATGAATTGTCTGGCGAGTTTTTAGATCTGGTTAAGAATTCCCCTGCTGATGATTTACGAGATCAACAAAATGAAGTAAATGGCTTAATTGCCGGCATCGCAACTCTTAATAATTTTGAAGGTCAGCGATCAGAATTGATTTCTGAACTTACCGCCAAATATCCTGAGCTGATAAAAGGTATTGATCTCGAAAAAATTTCATCAAGTGAGTTACTTGCAGTACTCGACGGCATCAACCGAGGCTATGAGAAGCGTATTCAATTAGCCGAAACTGTCAGCATTAAAGAAAAGGCACAAGCCAAAGCCAAGTCCGCAATGGACAAAGCTGCCGATATTGTTACAGATGCTTCCTTGCAGGAAAGATTGAAAGAAGTTGATAAAAGTTTGAAATCCAACTATGCTAAAATGTTCAACGAAGCTCAAGGATATCGTGCGAAGGCTGAAGTACTGTATAAGGCTCAGGCTGAAATGATGGATAAGAAATGGACAATTCCTACAGTTGGTCTAAAATCTTTCAATTGGTTAGCTAATGATCTTATTGAAAACACTAATGAAGCGCAAAACCAGAGAAACAATGCTACCAATGCAACTTCGACTGAATCCAAACAAAATGCAGCACTAAAAAAGAGGTATGAGGAATTGAAAAAAACTCTCAAAACTCGATCTGAATACATTGCCAACCTTCAAAAGTTAGATAAAGAGGGAAAATTAGGAGATCAAAAATATCATCTGACAAATGCAGATCGTGAGCAGGGTGAGTTCCTTAATCTTGAGATGCAATTTGGCGAAACGAAAAAAGATTCTCCAAACAAATCATCTGAAACGCCTAAAAAGAAGAAAAAAGAAAAAACCCCGGAGGAGATTGCGTTAGATAAAATAAAAGAAGCTGAAGAAAAAGCCATCGCCGAAGAGCAAAAAAGAAATGCAGAATATATTAAGCTTCAAAATACTAAATATTCTCAGTTAGAAATTAACGCAGTTCAATTTCAGAAACGACTCGAGAGAAATGAATCGTTGCATCAACAGAAACTATTATCCATCCAAATAAACTTTTCAAGACAAAAAATTCCTTATCAGAAAGGTGCTGACAAATCACAATCGCAGGCGAGTATTTCCACTGCTCAAGCATCATTATCTACAATTGCACTTAAAACGAAAGACGATGCTGAAAAAGAAATAAAATTAGCCATTGAAACTTTCAATTCCTTGAATAGTGATCTGTTCGACTTACGAGACGAATCTGATCAAAAAGAATTGCAGAGAATGCAAGACCAGCATCAGAAGAAATTAGCTCTCATCGATAAACAGATGAAAGAAGAAACTGACAAGTTGAAGGATGCTGAAGACACTAAAAATGTCGAATTGACAGCTAAAATAATTGACAACATACGTTTATTGTCGATGAAAAAAGCCGCCCAAGAAAAAAAGAATGACGATGAGGAAAGTGATAAAAAGTTTGAATTTTTTAAAGAGAAAGTCGAAGCTCAGGCAGAACAACAAAAAGAGGCAATTGACGCCTGGACCGAAAACCAAAAGGCAGAATTTGGCATTAAGGAGGAGCAAAACAGAAAACAAAACGAGGCTGAAATTGACAGGCTCAAAGAATCCGGAAACAACAAAGAAGAATTGGCCAGAAAACAGGCATTAGCATTTCTCTACATTGAGTATGAGACTCAAAGTAAACTGTTAGCCAGAATGGTGGCAGACGGAAAGTCTACGAATGATGAACTGAAAAAACATCAGAAAAAAGTTGATGATGCTGCGAAAAAAGCTGACGATGCTAATAATGACAAAAAAAAGAAAACTGGACTATCGGAAGAAACCAAGGCTTACTTTGAATTGGGTAATACTGCGGTAGAAACCGCACAAACAATCATTTCCGCTTTTGAAGGTCAAGTTGATAAAGAGATTGAACTTCGTGAAAAATGTGTAAGTAGGGCGCAGGAAATCGCTGATCGTGGAAACGCTGAAGCATTACAACTTGAAGAAAAGAGACTTGACAAGGCTCAAAAAACAAAAGAGAAGTTCGCAAAACAACAGGTGGCGGTAAATCTCATCATGCAGGCATCAGCAACTGCACTAGCAATTGCCGAGGCAGCAGCGGCATCGGGAGGTATCGGTGCACCCGCAGGAATCGCAATTGTTTTGGCGGCGTTGGCTGCGGGATTTGTTGCAGTAAAAGGTTTTACAGCTGATACTCCCGCATTCAAAGATGGTGTTATCGGCTTCAACGGCAAAGGTACCGGGACATCCGATAGTAATATTGTAAGAATCTCTAATGGCGAAAGTGTAATCACCGCCAAAGGGACTATGGAAAATAGAGAAATACTAGAAGAGATCAATAAAGGGAAAATTTTTAAAACACCAAATTTCCAGGTTATGACTGCCAAACTTGAAGCTATTAGAAGTCCGTCTGACTCTGATATAAAAAATGACCTCAAGAATATTGAAAAGGCAATAAAGGAAATAAAACTGGTTCAAAATGAGTCCAAAATTGAATTCGACAGAAGAGGAATACTTGCAATAACACAGGAATTGCAAATTGTAGATCGTAAAAGACAGAATTTATAATCTTCAGATTCACAATTACAAGCATAGTTCGAACAAATAATGCTAGATAATACCAAGTTTTCTGTAACAGATACACAAATGATAAACAGGATGTTATTGCATCCTGATTTTGTTGTGTGCAAGCCGAAAACTAATTATTATCATTCCCTAAAACATAAAGATTTTGGAGTAATACTGAGCTTGGACTTTCGCAAGGCGGTAGAGAACGGCAAAGTGGTCGGATATGGATATTTGGAAATCAATGTGAGTCCACATTATCATTTCAACCAATATAGACACAATGGTAATGATTTCACGCCCGAAAACAGCATTAAAACTGTTTTTGATATTCTTACATATCTAGGAATAGAACCGCAGGAATATGACCGCTTAAAAGTTGTAAATATTGAATTTGGTATCAATATTATTCCAGAAACCAATATCAAAAACCTCATTAATGGAATATTATTTCACAAGAAAACCGTTTTTAAAACTGGCATCTTTCCTTATTTTAAAAAAACAGAAGCAACCTCTTACAAACAAATAAAGGCTTACGCCAAAGGTTTGCAGTTCTTAGAATTTCCACACTACAAAATTGATCCGAATACTTTTCGATTTGAAGTTAAGAGCAAACAGGCAAAAAATATTACAAAATATGCAATCAGGACAGCTGACGACCTCATCAAAACCAATACTTACAAAACACTAAATCAAACGTTACTAGATGAATGGGAAAATGTCTTGATCATCAATCAAAATCCTAATCTGAGCCACTTAAAAACTACAGAAATAGAATTTATCCAGAGAGCAAATAAAATTGATTTTTGGAAAGATTTAATTGATCCTAAAAATCGAAATAAGTTCAGCAGATATAAAGAAAAATATTATCGAATTCTTGCATCTGAAAATAATCTACATCACCTAATTAAGCTGCAAATTATTGATAAGCTGATTTCATTTCAAAGTGGTGCAAATTCCACACAGGAAAATTCCATTACATCAGAAGAAATAAAAACAGACCAAACTGATCCGAATAGGATAAACTTGGAATTTGCACCACTGCCAATAAATAATAGTAATTGTTTAGTAACTGGATTGGATATTTCGATGCAGAAAAAAGGCAGCAAATATTTATGCTACTCCGGGTTGAAATACTACAAAGAAAATGACCCTCAAATTTATTTGCACTTGGAGAAATTATACTTGACTAAAAAAATGAAGCTTCGAGATATCGATAGTCAAATTTATTATATCGCCCACAACATCCGGAATAGAAAAACGAATGAAGTTCATAATCGTGAACGGTTTGAAAATAGGAATTATAGTAAACAACAACTACAATTAAATTTTAATAATATATAATATTGCTTTGATAAAAAAAGAGATCACTTCAAAAAAATAATTTTTCCAGGCCATAAAAGATTAGAAGGAAGATTTTATTCTTCGTAACCGCAACACTTCAAACCACTCACACGAATTTTTTTCATAATCATTGTTTTCGCTTCATGTTCATTGAAGTAAAGTAAAAAATCCTTACATAACATTTTCCCAAGAAAAATTAGTACTAAATCAAGAACGAATTTTTGCCAAGGAAATAAGTCTGGAAAAACTACGGTTGTTAATAACATTAGAATAAACTTTTTCATTTTTACACTGTTTTGTTTGTCCAAATGTAATATTGACTATGTACTTTCCTTTTTTTGCTTAATTGAAATACAAAAAGTGCCCTACATTAGCTTGTACAGCACATTTTTAAATTTTAAAAGATTCTTAATTAAATACTATAAAATAAATTTGGATCAAAAACTGATGACATAACACTACTTCATTGTTTCCTGATACAGTGCCCTTCGCACCCATCCCTTTAAGGAATTTATCTTGCTTAAAATCCTAAACGAAAAATATTTTGATGCAATTAAATAATTTTCCGACTCCATAAAAAGGGAATTTCAAAGAGAGTTTTGCGAGGCCATAAAAGGAACCATCCTTAGGGGTTTTCGGAGGCCATAAAAGAGCTGATCAATAGAGGGATTTTTATAATCAGGATTTTGTTGTTATCCACTCAATAATTTTAATACTCAAAAAAATAATTTATTTCCAACAACAGACTTTTGATAACTTTTGATATTTGCTGTGGAAATAAAATAAATGGAAATATGGATAGTCTCAAACTATCGGGAAAATATCGGGAGACCCAGACAACAAAAAACCCTAAAACATTGTGAATAAATGAATTAGGGTTTACCAGTGAGGTGCCTAGCGGATTCGAACCGCTGTGGGTGGTGTTGCAGACCACTGCCTAGCCGCTCGGCCAAAGCACCATTTTGTTGGAGTGCAAATTTAGTGTTTTTTTTCAAATTTCAAATTTTATCAGCTTTTAATTTCAAAAAAAAAACTAAACAATGTAAATTATTGATTTAAAGACCAAATCTCCTAGCCCTGATGGTAACGGCTATCCTTTTTGTTTTTTGTGTAGAAATTTCGTTTTGATAACAAATCGTTCTGAAACAAAAAGATAATAGTGAACAGCAGGTTCCCGGCTTCTAAAAATTGTGCGTTTTAGATATCTTTAATCGATGTTTACAATCTTTATTTAGCTTCTAAATAAGTATCTTTGCAAAAAAATTTTACAACAATGGATAAGATCCAACTTAATACGATAGCGGAAGCGATAGAAGACCTTAAAAATGGGAAAATGATCATCGTGGTAGATGATGAAGACCGTGAGAACGAAGGCGACCTTCTTGCCGCTGCAGAACTGACTACGACGGAGATCATCAACTTTATGACGATACACGCCAGAGGGTTGATCTGTATGCCGCTAACCGAGAAAAGATGTGACGAACTGGAACTTAATTCGATGGTGGCCAATTCTACCGACCCGAAAGAAACTGCGTTTACAGTTTCTGTAGATTTGTTAGGAAAAGGAGCCACAACAGGAATCTCTGCCGGAGACCGTGCAAAAACGATTTTGGCAATTATGGATCCGAACACCAAACCTGGCGACCTGATGAGACCCGGACACATCTTCCCGCTCCGTGCAAAGGAAGGCGGCGTCCTAAAAAGAGCCGGACATACCGAAGCTGCAATTGATTTGACAAGATTAGCAGGACTGAAAGAAGGTGGTGTGATCTGTGAAATAATGAAGGATGACGGCGATATGGCAAGATTACCGGATCTTTTGGAATTTGGGAAGAAGCATGATTTGAAAGTGGTTTCCATAGAAGACCTGATACATTATAGACTGAGACAAGGCGATCTTGTGGAAAGAATTGAGGAGCGTGATATCAAAACGCATTTTGGGAACTTCAAATTTTATGTTTTCGAGGAAAAACCTACTGAACAAATCCACTTTGCGTTGACAACAGGAACCTGGACACCGGATGAATCTGTGCTAGTGAGAGTGCAATCTTCCAGCTCATATTTTGATGTTTTGAGCAGATTGTCAAACGGCGAACATCCTTTGATGCAGCGCGTTGTAGATATGATCAATGCGGAAGGAAAAGGCGCAGTGGTTTTCATCAACAATGTTTCTAACAAAGAGAATACGCTTAGAAAACTTCAGCATTTCCTGAATTATCAGGATGGAACGAGCGAACTTCCGACGATTGCGCCAAACTTCCGCGATTATGGAATTGGAACGCAGATTTTAAAAGATTTAGGAATTAACAAATTCAAAGTGATTACTCAGAATCCGAACATCAAACCTGTGATTTCGGGTTACGATGTTGAGGTGACGGAAATGGTAGCGCTTTAGAAAGATAATAGACTGATAGATGAAAGACTAATTGTTTTCATCTAATTACAAAAGCAAAAAGCTCCGAATTACTTCGGAGCTTTTTGTTGGTTGTAAGTATTATAAAAACTTATTCTTTTGTGAATTTGAATGACCTTCCGCCTTGTGAAAAGTCGATGCTTTTTTTGTCTGCACTGAAAGTCAATGAAAGTCCAGCGTCTTCAAATGCGAATTTGTTCTGTCCCAAATATTCCAAAGCAAACTCCGGCTGTCCAGTTGCCTGCCCATACAATTGTCCACCTTTTTCTGTGAAAGTCAATTTCAATGGAACTTCTTTGGTACTGAACGTCCCGGCAAATTCCTTCATATTCACTTTTTCTACAGGCGCAGCTTGGGCAGAAGTCCAGCTATTGTTTTTAGGATTAATATCTGGAACGCCAGAAGCCGGATCCAATTTTACTTCACTCACTTCTTTTGTAGAATTTATTTTGAAAGTCCATTCTGTGTTGCGTTTCCAAACCTCAACAGGCAATTTTACAGTCTGCGTTGTTCCATCTTTGAATTTCACTTCAACCGTTGTCGGCATTGGCAATTGACCAAGATTCTCAACTGTGATCTTTGCACCGTTTTTGTAATCACCGTTGAACGGTTTTACATCCTTCACCGCCTGATCAACTTTCCATTTGTTGATAAACCAGCCTCTCCAGAACCAGTTGAGTTCTTCTCCGGAAACATTCTCCATCGTGTGGAAAAAGTCCCAAGGTGTTGGATGCTTGAACGCCCATCTCGCCACGTAAGTTCTGAAGGCTTTATCAAATTTCTCAGGACCTAAGATTGTTTCTCTCAAAATTCTTAATCCCAATCCTGGTTTGAAATAAGCCAAAACACCAATACTTTTTTCCTTCATATTATCCGGACCAACCATAATCTGCTCGTAGCTGTCATTCAGGACAAAGCCTCCCATTTTACCAATATCCTGTTTGTGGTAATATTCACCTTTGTTGAATGCTTCGGTTGAACCTTCATTAATAAACGTATTGAAACCTTCGTCCATCCACGCAAACAATCTCTCGTTTGAACCAACGATCATCGGAAACCAAGTGTGCCCAAACTCGTGATCTGTAACGCCCCAAAGACTTTCACCTTTTGAACTCATATGACAGAAAACAATGCCCGGATATTCCATTCCGCCTTCGTTTCCTGCAACGTTTGTAGCGGCTGGATAAGGATATTCGAACCATTTTCCGGAGTAATGCTCGATGGCTGCTTTCGTATATTCCGTAGATCTTCCCCAAGCTTTATCACCGGCACTTTCCACAGGATAAGCGGAGATGGCCAAAGACTTTTTACCACTTGGCAAGTTGATTCTCGCCGCATCCAGAATAAAGGCCGCAGACGAAGCCCAGGCAAAATCCCTTGCTTTTTCAATTTTAAATTTCCAGGTTTTTGTTCCTGACGCATTGTTTTTTCCGAGTTCAGATTCCGGACGGATCATCACAGTTTTCTCGCTTGTTCTTGCCTGGTTCCAACGGCTCACTTCTTCTTTACTGTACACTTCTTTTTCGTTTAATAATTCTCCCGAAGCTACCACATATTGGTTAGCTGGAACCGTAATGTTTGCTGATAAAGTTCCGTACTCCAGATAGAATTCAGAAGCACCTAAATAAGGCATCGTGTTCCAGCCCAAAACGTCATCATAAACACACATTCTTGGGTACCATTGCGCCATTGTGAAGATTTTACCATTCTTGGTATCCTCGATTCCCATTCTGTCAGAACCATATTTTGGAGACAGGAACAAATATTCTATTTTCAGTTTTGCAACGCCTCCATTTGCTTTCAGATCATTTGGAAGGTCGATTTGCATTCTGGTGTCTGTGATGGTATATTTTACGTCTTTGCCGTCATATTTTACTGATTTGATCTTGTAACCACCGTCAAACTCTTCACCGTGCGCCCCATTTCTACTTCCGGACAGCGGAACTACAGCGTTACCTCTGGAATCTTTAGCAAAAAGGTTTTGGTCTAGCTGAAGCCAAAGAAATCCCAGTTGATCAGGACTGTTATTCGTATAAGTGATCTCGGCTGAACCTGTGATCTCATTTTTAGCGGCGTCTAGGCTGACATTTAATTGATAATCAGCTGAGTTCTGCCAATATTTGTGACCAGGCTGTCCGCTTGCAGAACGCGTCTCTGTTCCGGTCTGCGGGTAGAACAATGGTTTGAAAGCTTCGGTATAGCTGTAAGCAGACGTTTCCTGCGCATAGCTTTTTGCCGTGAAAGCAAATATAACAACCGCGGAAAGAAGTGTTGGAAGTTTGAAATTCATTGAGGATAGATTTATTGTTAAAATAAAATTAGTCAATAAAATCCGGAACTTGTTACATCATCAGAATTAAGTATGATGAAGGGCATAAAAAAAACCACACATAGTATCGAACAACTTCACGTGTGGTTTCAGTCAACTTCACGTGTGCTTTTAACTCAAACCACGTGTGTTATTTTTATCTTTGAACTTAATCGATTAGCATCAGTTCGATTTTTTGGCTTTGATCATTGCTTCCAGCATATCCCACATCTCCTGAGGGACATCTTCCAACATATTGAATTCGCCGGCACCTTGAAGCCACTCGCCACCATCGATGGTCACGACTTCTCCATTGACAAAAGATGAAAAATCGGAAACAAGATAAGCGGCAAGATTGGCTAGTTCCTGATGTTCTCCTACTCTTTTGAGCGGATTTTTCTTAGCCAAATCAAATTTATCTTTCATATCGCCAGGAAGTAATCTATCCCAGGCACCTTTCGTAGGAAATGGTCCCGGCGCAATGGCATTGAAACGGATGTTATATTTCCCCCATTCCACCGCTAAACTTCTTGTCATAGCCAAAACGCCTGCTTTCGCACAAGCCGATGGAACCACATAAGCCGAACCAGTCCAGGCGTAAGTGGTTACAATATTCAGAACAGTTCCGGGAATTTTGTTATCAATCCAATATTTCCCGATAGAAAGTGTACAGTTCTTGGTTCCTTTCAAAACAATATCGAGGATGGAATCGAAGGCAGAATGTGTCAGTCTTTCCGTTGGCGAGATGAAATTTCCGGCGGCGTTGTTCAAAAGAATATCAATCCTTCCGAACTCCTTCAAAGTGGCTTCTTTCATAGCTTCCACTTCGTCCCAGTTTCGGACGTCGCACGCTACGCAAAGGACTTTTCCTCCAGTTTCATCTTCCAATTCTTTTGCGGTTCCCTGCAGTTTTTCTAAGTTTCTGGATGTAATGACGACCTTTGCACCCAACTGAAGGAAGTATTTGGTCATTGCCTTTCCAAGTCCGCTTCCGCCTCCTGTGACAATGGCGACTTTATCTTTCAGTGCGCCTTCGCGCAACATTGGTTGTGAATATGGATTCATTAATTGAATGATTTTGAGATTAAAATTGAAATCATTTGTGGCTTTGGTAAAATTAGATTTTTATTTTGTATTGGAAATTAACAAAAGTTATGCACGAAATAGAAAGCACAAAATATACAATCTGTGTTTCAGCTACAACAAGCATTGATTTAGCTACATCCACTTTTCATATTCTGACCAACTTTGTATTGTAATAATTAATCAATTAAAAACAATCAAAATGGACACAAAAAAAGTATGGTTCGTGACAGGAGCTTCAAAAGGTTTAGGTTTAACTTTAGTGAAAAAACTATTGGCAGAAGGCTATTCTGTAGCAGCAACTTCAAGAAATATTGCTGAACTTCAGAAAGCAGTCAGTGAAGAAAACAATTCATTTCTTCCACTAGAAGTTGATTTGATCAACGAAAATTCTGTTGAATCAGCCGTTTCAAAAACAGTAGAAAAATTTGGAAAACTGGATGTTGTGGTGAACAACGCCGGTTATGGACAATTAGGAACTTTGGAAGAAATTTCAGATTTCGAAAGCCGTCAGAACTTCGACACCAATGTTTTTGGTTCTTTGAATATCATCAGAAAAACAATGCCTTATTTAAGAGAACAAAAAAGCGGATTTATCATTAATATTGCTTCAATTGGCGGACTGACGGGAGAATTTGCAGGTTGGGGAATCTATTGTGCTACAAAGTTTGCAGTCGTTGGTTTTACAGAAGCTTTGGCGGCGGAAGTGAAAGAATTTGGAGTGAATGCAACGGTGGTTTATCCCGGATATTTCAGAACTGATTTCTTGACTGGCGGTTCACTTCGAACTCCAAAAACTGAAATTGAAGAATACACTGTAGCAAGACAACTTCAGACGGCTCACGAAAAAGACATCAACGGAAATCAGCCGGGCGACCCGGAAAAAGCAGCTGTAGCATTGATGGAATTGGTAGCACTAGAAAATCCGCCGGTTCATTTGGTTTTGGGTTCTGATGCATTTGGAATTGCGGGAAACAAATTAAATGCGCTTCAAAGTGAAATTTCTGAGTTTAAAACGCTAAGTACATCTACAGATTATTAAATTTGTAAAGGCAACAGTTTCTTGCTGTTGCCTTTTAATTTTAAAGTTATGCATAACAGAAAATTATATACCATCGATACCATTTCTGAATTTCACAGAATTTCAGGATTGCCAAAACCTCAGCATCCGCTCATTAGTCTGGTAGACTACAGTTTGGTAGAGTATCAAATCGAGGAATCCGAAATTAGCTGGGTTCAGGATTTATATTTTATGGGTTTCAAAAGAGATATTCAGGGCAAACTTCACTACGGTCAAGGTCAGTATGATTTTGATGAAGGTTTAATGTGTTTTATCGCTCCGAGACAGGTGGTCAAAATGGTTATCAGCAAATACGAAACGAAACCTTCAGGATATCTTTTGGCATTTCATCCTGACTTTATTTGGAATACACCTTTAGCAAAAACCATTAACAATTATAAATTCTTTGGCTATGACGTGAACGAAGCTTTATTTCTTTCCGAAAAAGAAGAGGAGACGTTAATCGGACTTTTTAAAGGAATCGAAAAAGAATACCAGTCGGGAATTGACCAGTTTACTCAGAATATCATTATTTCGCAGATTGAAGTAATTTTAAATTATTGCGAAAGATTTTACCAGCGACAATTTATTACCCGAAAAAAGACCAATCATCAGGTTTTGGATAAATTAGAAATCATTCTTGAAGAATATTTTAATGAAAATGTGATGGATAAAGGCTTACCGACTGCTAATTACATCGCCGAACAATTGAATATCTCAACCAATTATTTAGGAAGTTTATTGAAGCAGTTAACCGGACAAACCACACAACAACACATCCACGAAAAACTGATTGAGAAGGCCAAAGAAAAACTATCAACAACAGAACTTTCCGTAAGTGAAATTGCCTATGAATTGGGCTTTGAACATTCTCAGTCTTTCAGTAAACTGTTTAAAGCTAAAACGGATATTTCTCCTTTGGAGTTTCGGAAGTCTTTTAACTAAAAAACCATCAATCCGTAATTTGCATACGACAATCGTGATTTTGCAAACTTCTGCTCGTTAATTTCTGCTCAACTTTGCTTTATTAAAATTAATATTAAAAAAATGAATAAAGTAAAATTAGGAATTCAGGGATTAATCGTTCCGAATATAGGTTTGGGATGTATGGGAATGACAGGTTTTGGCGATGCGGATATGTACGGCAAAACGGATGAGAAAGAAGCCATCGCAACGATTCACCGCTCTTTAGAATTAGGCGGAAATTTCCTCGACACGGCAGATTTGTACGGCCCATTTACGAACGAACAATTAATTGCAAAAGCCATTGAAGGTAATCGTGACCAATATATTCTTGCTACAAAATTCGGGTGGGAAATTGATGACAATGAGCAAGTGACTTGGAAAATCAACGGAACAAAAGATTATGTAAAAAAATCTATTGAACGTTCGCTCAAAAATCTGAAAACAGATTACATTGACCTTTATTATATGCACCGTCTCGATAAAAATGTTCCGGTTGAAGAAACTGTAGGAGCAATGAGCGATTTGGTGAAAGAAGGAAAAATCGGTTATATCGGTTTGTCTGAAGTTTCTTCTGAAACTGTGAAAAAAGCGCACGACATTCATCCAATTTCGGCAGTTCAGAGTGAATATTCTCTTTTTGAAAGAACAGTTGAAGAAAAAGGTGTCATCAAAACTCTGAATGAATTGGGAATTGGTTTTGTGGCGTATTCTCCGCTTGGAAGAGGATTTTTGTCAGGGAATATTAAAACAATCAATGATTTACCGGAAAACGATTTCAGAAGAGGAATTCCACGTTTTCAGGGAGAACAATTTCAAAAAAACATTGAATTGGTGGAAGCGATTGAAAATCTTGCCAAAGAAAAGGAAATCACTTCATCACAATTGGCCTTGGCGTGGATCATCAGCAAAGGAATTGTGCCGATTCCCGGAACGAAACGCAGAAAATATGTTGAGCAAAATATTGAAGCCAGCAAAATCGTCTTGAATGAATCTGACCTTCGGAAGCTGGAAAGCATTGTACCTTTGGGAACAGATACGGGTAATCCTTACGATGAATTCAGTATGGGGCTTTTGGATTATTAATCTTTTTTAAATTTAGATATTTAACCAATTTGTCATTCTGAATGAAATGAAATGTAGTGAAGAATCTCAAGTTATATTTCAGAGATTCTTCCTTCGTCAGAATGACAAATTCTGAAAGCTTATAAAGCGTAAAGCTGGAACGCAATATGATTACGCCCCGGCTTGAACGGAGCTCTTTTTGCGGAGCGAAGCGGAGCAAAAAAGCGGGAGTGGAAGACGGATAAAGGCGCCCAAATAATAATTATTACCTTTAATATTTAGAATCTCAAATTATGAACACGATACAATCTATTTCTCAGTTTCATAAATTACTTTCACTTCCGGAACCAAAGCATCCGATGGTGAGCGTCATCAATCTTTCTGAAAGTATTTTTATTGAAGATGAGGTCTGGAAAGGCTTTACCAACAGATTTTATTGTGTGGCTCTGAAAAGAGAAGCGACAGGAAAAATACGATACGGCCAGCAACATTATGATTATGATAAAGGTGTTTTGAGTTTTACTGCGCCCAGCCAGGTTCAGTATTTGGATGTTGCGACGATGGATTGTAATTCGGCAGGTTTTTTATTGATTTTTCACGAAGATTTTCTGCTGAAACATCCTTTGGCAACAACCATTTCAAGCTACGGATTTTTCTCTTATGCCGTGAACGAAGCGTTGCATTTGTCTGAAGTTGAAGAAAATGATTTAATACAAATTCTTCATAAAATCGATAAAGAATGTCAGCATATCGACCGACATACGCAGGAAATTATTTTGTCGCAGATCGATCTTTTACTCAATTATTCTCAGCGTTTTTATGAACGACAATTCATCACAAGAAAGAATAATAATCATCAGTTATTGATTAAATTCGAAAAATTCTTAAATGATTATTTTGACAAAGAATCTTCCGAAAAAGGACTTTTGACCGTTCATCAAATTGCTGAAGCGATGAATCTTTCGCCTAATTATTTGAGTGATTTATTAAGAATTCAAACCGGACAAAATACTCAGCAACATATTCACGAAAAGCTCATTAGCAAAGCAAAAGAGAAACTTTCAACCACGGAACTTTCGGTAAGTGAAATTGCTTATGAACTGGGATTTGAGCATTCGCAATCGTTCAGTACGCTTTTCAAAAAGAAAACAAAGATGTCGCCACTGGAGTTTCGGCAGTCTTTTAATTGATAATTTTTCTCTCGCAGATTTTACGGATTGGGCAGATTGAATTTAAAATCTGCATTATATGCTAAGTCTGCGAGAGTCTTATTTATTTTCGAAAATGTCTTCTCTCAAATTATTTTTATGCTCTCTTCCCCACTCGGAAAGTGCCATAATCACAGTTTTTAAAGTCTTGCTGTAATCAGTTGAAATATATTCTACAACAACAGGCGTTTGTTCGCCGTGAACGATTCTTTTTACAAAACCATTGAGTTCTAAATCTTTCAACTCGTTCGAAAGTACTCTCGCCGATATTCCGGTAACGATTCTCTGAAGCTCATTGAACCGAATATTTCCGTGTTCCTGAAGCGCAATAATAATTTTGAGTTTCCATTTTCCGCCAATGACATAAATTGCATCTTCCACCGATGAAAGATGATTCTGGCAGTTTATTTTGGTAAGCGGTTCTTCTAATTCAATACTATTTTCCATAAAATTAATCTCAAACTAACCAAAAGGTTACTACTAACCTTTTGTTCACTACTAACTTTTGATAAGCAAATGTACATAATTTTGTCAAAGAAATTTAAAATAAAAAAAATGAAACAAATTTTGCACATTATCTCAAGTCCGAGAATAGAAGTATCTGCAAGCAGAAAATTAGGAAGTGCCGTATTGGAAAAAATTCAGGAGAAATATCCTGACAGCAAAGTAAAAGAGCGTGATTTAACTAAAAATCTTGTTCCGCTTTTGGAAGAAGTACATATCAATACATTTTTTACGCCTGCGGAAAATAGAACTCCGGAACAGGAAGCTATCAACCAATATTCTGAGGGTTTAATTGCCGAACTGCAGGAAGCAGACATTATCGTAATCGAATCTCCGATGTATAATTTTTCAGTTCCTGCAACACTCAGAGCTTATTTCGATTTCACTTCAAGAGCAGGATATACTTTCAGTTATGATGAGAACGGCCCCAAAGGTTTGCTGAACAACAAAAAATTATACATCGCCCTTTCTTCCGGAAATATTTATTCAGAAGGACCTTATCAGAGTTATGATTCTAATGTTCCTTATGTCAAGAATGTTTTTGGCTTTTACGGCGTTACGGATGTGAGTGTTTTTCGGGCAGAAGGACTGTCAATTCCAGGAATTATGGAGAATGCTTTAGAAAAAGGAATTGAAAGTATTGTGATTGATTAATTTCAAGTAATTGTTAGATAAATATTCTCTCGCAGATTGAGCAAATTTTGCAGATGATTGCGCTTAAAATCTGCTTCATCTGCTCAATCTGCGAGAGATTTAAATTTTGGCTAAAGCCAATTTCTATTCTCAAATAAAAAAACGGGCTAAAGCCCGTTCCTATTGATATAATTATTTCACTGTAATTTATTCCTGAACTTCAAAAAGCAATCGCTCCCCGAATTTTTCTTCGTTAATTTTTCCATTGTCATAAACCAGATTTCCATTCACAAAAGTATGAGTAACTTTAGAATTGAAACTCATCCCTTCAAGCGGACTCCAGCCACATTTATAAAGGATATTTTCTTTGGCAACTGTCCAGTTTTCTTCTAAATCAACCAAAACCAAATCGGCTTTATACCCTTCTCTCACAAAACCTCTTTTCTCAACTCTGAAAAGAATTGCCGGATTGTGACACATTTTTTCAACGATTTTTTCTAAGGTGATTTTTCCGTTTCTGAAATTCTCCAGCATCACCACCAAAGAATGCTGAACCAAAGGTGCTCCCGAAGGACATTTTGTGTAAACATTTTGTTTTTCTTCCCAGGTATGAGGTGCGTGATCGGTTGCAATGACATCAATTCTGTCATCCAACAAAGCTTCCCAAAGTCCGTCTTTGTCTTTTTGCGTTTTTACCGCAGGATTCCATTTGATTAATCCGCCTTTGGTATCGTAATCCTCATTGGTAAAAGTCAAATGATGTACACAAACTTCTGCCGTTATTTTTTTATCTTTTAAAGGAATATCATTTCGGAAAAGTTCCATCTCCTTCGCTGTAGAAAGATGGAAAACGTGAAGTCTGGCTCCTGTTTTTTCAGCTAATTCAACCGCTTTTGAAGAAGATTTGTAACAAGCTTCCTCACTTCTGATCAGATGATGGAATTTCACAGGAATATCTTCACCATATTCATCCAGATATTTCTGAGTATTTTCTCTAATCGTTGCTTCATCCTCACAATGAACGGCGATCAGCATTTTGGTATTGCTGAAAATATTTTCCAAAGTTTCAGGATTATCGACCAACATATTTCCTGTAGATGAACCTAAAAACAATTTAATTCCGGGAACATTTCTTGGATTTGTTTTTAAAACTTCCTCCAAATTATCATTCGTTCCGCCCATCATAAAACCGTAATTCGCATAAGCTTTTTGAGAACCAATTTCATATTTATCTGCCAACAATTCCTGAGTTACGGCATTCGGAACAGTATTCGGCTGATCGATAAAACTTGTTATTCCACCTGCGATTGCAGATTTTGATTCGCTTTCGATATCACCTTTATGCGTCAAACCCGGTTCACGGAAATGAACTTGATCGTCAATAATTCCAGGCAAAAGATATTTTCCAGAAGCATCAATAATTTGGTCAACATTTTCCTCAGAAATATTTTTAGAAATCTTAGAAATCAAATCATTTTCAATTAGAATATCACTTTGGAAAACCAGATTTTCATTAACGATTTGGGCATTTTTTATTAGAATTTTCATTTTACTTTTTTAGATTGAAACAAAATTAAGTTTTTGAAAATTATTACTCAAGTTTTGAATCTATAAAATTAAACCACATAGACACATAGTTTTAAAAAATATAATTAAGTTCAAATAGATTCAATTCTACTATGTTAACTTTTTAATATGAATTTTTTCCAATTAATTCTATGTGTCTATGTGGTTGAAATTAATCCAATCATAAATTAATATTCTTAAATTGCTTCAAAATTCCAAAGAATGTCTCTGAGAAAATACATTTTAATTCTACCCGTTTTATTCGCCTCATTATTCAGTTCCCAGAAATTAGAAAACCTTGTCAAATTCGTCAATCCAATCATTGGAACCGAAAAAATGGGACATACTTTTCCCGGAGCAACTGTTCCTTTTGGCGCTGTTCAGCTGAGTCCGGAAACTGATTCTCTTTCATATGAAGTCAATGGAAAATACAATCCCGATGTTTATAAATATTGCGCCGGTTATCGTTACGAAGACAAAACAATTGTCGGATTTTCCCACACGCATTTCAGCGGAACCGGACATTCGGATTTGGGAGATTTTTTGATAATGCCAACAGTCGGAAAATTAAAATTAAATCCTGGAACGGCGCAAAATCCAAGTAGCGGATTTCGTTCCCGATTTTCTCATCAAAACGAAAAAGCAGAAGCCGGCTATTACAAAGTAAAACTTGACGATTATAATATTCTGGCAGAAATGACGGCTACAACGAGAGTCGGTGTTCATCAATATACTTTTCCAAAATCGGATGATTCGCACATTATTCTCGATTTAATGGCCGGGATTTATAATTACGATGATAAGAATGTCTGGACTTATGTAAGAATTGAAAACGACCACAGAATCACAGGTTACCGGCAAACCAACGGTTGGGCAAGAACAAGAACGGTTTATTTTGCAATGGAATTTTCGAAGCCATTTAAGTCTTATGGTCAGAAAAATTTTGACACAAAACAGGCTTACCGAGGTTTCTGGAGAAAATGGAATCAGGACGACAATTTCCCTGAGATTGCAGGAAAAAAAATCAGAATGCATTTCGATTTTGACACTCAGGACAATGAAAAAGTTCAAATCAAATTTGCGATTTCGCCAGTAAGCCAAACCAATGCTTTGGAAAACTTGACCAAAGAAACACAGGATTGGAACTTTGAAAAAATCAAATCTCAGGCTCAAAATGACTGGAATAAGGAACTTAATAAAATCGTTGTCAACACACTTTCCGAAGATGACAAGGTGAATTTTTACACGGCGATGTATCACACGTTCATCAATCCAACCACTTATATGGATTCGAACGGCGAGTACAAAGGTCTTGACCAAAATGTGCATCAAGCGAAAGGATTTACGAATTACACGACGTTTTCACTTTGGGATACTTATCGTGCGTTGCATCCGTTTTTCAATATCATTCAGCCAAAACGGAATAATGATATGATTCAGTCGATGATGGCGCATTATGACCAATTCAGTTTGAAAATGTTGCCGGTTTGGTCACATTACGCCAACGAAAACTGGTGTATGAGTGGTTATCATTCGGTTTCTTTGATTGCGGATGCTATTATCAAAGGCACTTACACCGGAAATCCGGACGAAGCTTTGAAGGCTTGTATCGCAACTTCCAACAAAAGAAATTACGAAGGCATCGACGAATATATTGACAAAGGTTACATCTCTGCGGAGAAAAACGGAACATCGGTTTCAAACACAGTGGAATACGCTTATGATGATTGGGCGATTGCACAAATTGCCAAGAAATTAGGCAAAACAGAAATCTACAATGAATATCTGAAACGTTCCGAAAACTGGAAAAATGTCTTCGATAAATCGATTGGTTTTATGAGACCGAGGTTGGCTGATGGAAGCTTCAAAAAGGAATTTGATTTGATGAGCACGCACGGACAAGGCTTTATCGAAGGAAATTCCTGGAATTACAGTTTTTTTGTTCCGCATAATCCTGAAGAATTAATGAAATCGATGGGTGGGAAAAAGAAATTCGGGGAAAATCTTGACGAATTATTTTCTATGCATTTGCCCGATGAGTTTTTCGCTGATACAGAAGACATTACGCGAGAAGGCATTATCGGCGGTTATGTTCACGGAAACGAACCTGCGCATCACGTGGCTTATCTTTATAATGTTGCCGGTCAACCTTGGAAAACACAAGCTCAAATCCGAAAAATTCTGACGATGCAGTATAAAGCAAAACCCGACGGATTGGGCGGAAATGACGATTGCGGACAGATGAGCGCGTGGTATATTTTCAGCAGTTTGGGATTCTATCCTGTTTCGCCAGGTTCTGATGAGTATTGGATTGGAAGTCCGAGTATCGTGAATGCAAAACTGAATTTGGAGAACGGAAAAACGTTTGAAATCGAAGTGAAAAATCAATCAGAAAAGAATGTTTACATCGAAAAAATGGAGCTGAATGGGAAACCGTTTGAAGGTTATAGATTGAAGCACGAGGATATTATGAAAGGTGGAAAATTGGTTTTCTTTATGAATTATAAGCTGAAGAAATAAATCGGATTCTTATCAGAATAGATTATTTTTGCAAAAATTTTTGAATTGAAATCGCAGATTCCATCTGACCGATGAAAACAATAGACTATTAGATGAAGAAGCTTCTCGGACAAACCGCTCTTTATGGATTAACAACTGTGATTATCAGACTGTTTCCGTTTGTAATTAATCCAATTATTACGAGAACATTTGGTCCGACAGCCTATTCTCCTTTTGCCGATTTTTATTCGGTAGCCGGCGTTATCGCAGTGCTTTTGACTCACGGAATGGAAACTACTTTTTTCCGATTTGCATTGGATGAAAAAGACGACAGAAAATTGATTTCGACTGCTTTTTTCAGCGTATTGGCTGTGACTTTGGTTTATTTATTTTTCACATTAGTTTACCGACAACCTTTAGCAATTGCTTTCAAAACGCCGGACCAAGTGGATTTGCTGGCAATTCTTACAGTGACTTTGGCTTTAGATGCATTTTCCGCGATGCCTTTTGTAATGTTAAGGAAAAACGAACGACCTCTAAAATACGCAGGAATCCGAATCACGAATGGCATCATCAATTTTTTATTAGTCGTATTTTTCATCATTATTCTGCCAAGATATCCGGAAGGAATTTTTGGCTTGAAATACAGTCCGGCGTTTGGAATTGGTTATGTTTTTGTCGCGAATCTGGTTGCAAGTGCTGTCACTTTTTTGATGTTATCACAAGAATTATTAATCGCAAGGATCAAACATTTCTCTTGGGAACTTTGGAAAAAAATGATAAAATATTCCTGGCCAATTACAATTGCAGGTTTAGCCGGAATCATCAATGAAACCTTTGACAGACAATTCCTTAAATTTCTTTTACCGGACGAAATCGGAAGACACGAATTAGGCGTTTACGGCGGTGTTGCGAAAGTGGTGACTTTTGTAATTTTGTTCAGACAAGCGTATTCTTTGGGAATCGAACCGTTCTTTTTCAGCAATTCTAAAAATGCAAATGCGAAAGAAATGTATGTGAAACTGATGGATATTTTCATCGCCATCAATTGTTTGATTGTCTTATTCTTATCTGTTAATCTGGATTGGATTGCTAAAGTTTATATCAACAATCCGGAATATTATGAGGGAATTTCGATTCTTCCCATTTTATTCTTCGCCAGTTTGTTTTTGGGAATTTATCTTAACCTTTCGATCTGGTATAAGTTGACCGACAAAACCATCATTGGTGCTTATATTTCTGCAATTGGTGTTTTCATAACCATAATTATTAATTTTTATTTTATTCCCAAATACGGATATTGGGCTTCAACCTGGGCAACTATTGCCAGTTATTTTGTAATGATGGTTATATCATACATTTGGGGACATTATAAATATCCTGTTCCTTACAATATTTATAAGAATTTGATTATCATTCTTATAACAATGGTAGTATCTTTAGCATATTATCAATATTTAAAACAAAATATTTGGTTAGGTAATCTTATATTTCTACTTTTGGCAACCATTTTGTTGAAGACAGAGAATTTGATTCCTCAAAAAATCTTAAACAAAATTGGAAGAAAATAATCTATTATAAAACTAATAGTTAGAAACTTAACAACAAAAATTTATGAAAATAATAGTTCCAATGGCAGGACGTGGATCGCGTCTTAGGCCACATACATTGACAGTTCCAAAACCATTGATCCCAATTGGCGGAAAACCAATCGTTCAGAGATTGGTAGAAGACATTGCAAAAGTTGCCAACCAGCCCATTGAAGAAATCGCCTTTATCATTGGAGATTTTGGTGCTGACGTTGAGGCATCATTGATAAAAGTTGCTGAAGATCTTGGTGCAAAAGGAAGTATCTATGCTCAAACTGAACCATTGGGAACAGCTCACGCCATCAATTGTGCAAGAGAAAGTATGAGTGGTCCTGTAATTATTGCATTTGCTGACACACTTTTCCGTGCAGATTTCCATCTTGATACTAATGCGGACGGCGTGATTTGGGTAAAAAAAGTTGAAGATCCTTCTGCTTTTGGTGTTGTGAAATTGGATGACTATGGTTTCATTACAGATTTCGTAGAGAAGCCGAAAGAATTTGTTTCTGACCTTGCGATTATTGGGATTTATTATTTCAATTCTGCTGAGAAACTGATGACCGAAATCGATCATATTATGGAAAATAATATTACAGAAGGCGGTGAATATCAGTTGACAACAGCATTAGAAAATCTTCGAGCAAAAGGCGCAAAATTCTCTCTTGGAAAAGTAGATGACTGGATGGATTGCGGAAATAAAAATGCAACTGTAGAAACCAACAGCAAGATTTTACAATATGAAAGAGCCAATATGGCAAATTTCCCGGAATCTGCGAATATTGAAAACTGCATGATCATTCCTCCTTGTTTCATCGGGGAAAATGTGAAAATATTAAACTCAAAAATTGGCCCGAATGTTTCTCTTGGAAATAATACGGTTGTCATTAATTCTAATATCGACAATTCATTAATTCAGGAAAATACAATTATTGACCACGGAAACCTGAGTAACTCTATGATTGGCAATTCTGCGAAATATTTCGGCGTTGCAAGGGAGATTTCTTTAGGAGATTATTCCGTTTTGGATTTCCTTTCGAAAGATTAATTTATTTTAATAAAAAATATCAACTTTGTCAAGGTTCTGAACTTTGACAAAGTTTTTTTTAGATACCAATTCAAAAATATAAGTCTATTTTTGGCGTTAATATTGTAAGTTTCATCCCAAAAAAATTATGCAAAAATACATCCTAATCATAGTTTCAGCATTATTGGTAACGTCTTGTAAAGTTCAGAAAAATCAAACAACGACGCCAATCAGTACTACAAAACCAATTTCGAACAACTCAAGTTTCTTTTCTGCAATTGAGAAAAAATCGACTTTTGACGCTGTCAAAATCAATAGTAAAATAGATGCAAAAACAGGATCTTTCATTCCGACTTTGGATGCTGTGATTTATATTGAAAACGGACAAAAAGTGTGGATGAATTTAACTGCAGTAATTTTGCAAGCTGCTCGTGGTGTTGCAACGCCAGAAGGCATAAAAGGTTATTATAAATTGGACAAAACCTATATCGACTCTGATTTTGGTTATCTTAATAAACTTTTGAATGTCAATTTTATCGATTATAATGCTTTGCAGAATTTACTTTTAGGAAAAACGTTTATTCCGGTTTCAGAAAACGATTATAATCTGACTCAAAATGTTTCAGGGTTCAATCTGACTTCGAAACAGACTCAGAAAATTACGGAAAACGGTAAAACTACAGAATATAAAATCTCTCTGGATTATGATCAAGATTTTAATCTAAATCATGTTCTTTTATCGAATCCTGCTAATAATGATCAATTGGAAATCACTTATTCTAACAGAGTAATTCTGAACAATGAAAGCTTTCCGAAAAATGTTAAAATAATTATAAAAGCCAACAAAACAGACGAAATATTATTAGAAAATACGAAATTTGATTTTTCCCGGATGGAAACTACTTATTCCGTTCCTGCCAATTACAAAAAGACAGAGATTAAATGATTAAGAAATTAAGTTTTTTTATAAGTATCATCCTTTTCGGAATCGCATTTGGACAAAAAGATAAAGAAGTTCTGCAAAAACAGAATGCTGATCTTAAAAAGCAAATATCAACCATCAATGCGTCACTCAACCAAACAAAACAAGAATCGAAACTGTCTGTTGCATATCTTAATGCAGTAAATCAAAAGCTTAACCTGAGAGAAAAAGTTTACAACAATACTCAAAAGGAAAAAAGATTTATTGAGGATGACATCTACAAACGTCAGCTTGAAATCAATAAAAACAACCGCGAGCTGGAAGTTCTCAGAAAAAACTATGCAGAAATTCTTGTAAAAGCCTACAAAACTAAGGGAGTTCAAAATAAAGTAACCTTCATTCTCTCTTCCAAAAATATGGGAGAAGCTCTTAATAGAATAGAGTATATCAAAAGATATTCTGAGTACCAAGACAAAAAAGCGGCAGAAATTTCAAATAAGGCAAACCAAATCAAGAAAAATATCGTACTTAAAAAAAGGTCGGTCACTGAAAAAGATAATCTTCTTCTTAATCAGAAAAAAGATCTTGCAACGATAGAAGCCGAGAAAAAACAAAAGCAGCAACTGTTGGATGAATTCAAGAAAAATGAAGTTAAACTGACGGCAGAACTTAGACAAAAGCAAACGCAGTCCAAGGATCTGGAGCGTCAAATCAGAAATATCATTGCTGAAGAAATAAGACTCGCAAAAGCTAAAGAAGAAGCTGAAAGAAAAGCTGAAGCTGAAAGAAAAAGACTGGCAGACATAGCTGCTAAAAAAGAAAAAGATAGAATAGAGGCCGAAAACAAAGCAAAGATAGCTGCGGCAGAAGCTGAAAGAAAAAGAGCTGAAAACGAAGCAAGAAAAGCTAATGAACTGGCTGCAAAAAGAGCAGAAGACGAAAGAAAACTCGCCGAAACAAACAAGGCGATAGAGAAGAAAGAAGCTGCTGAAAAAGCTACTCGCGATGCCGCAGAAAGATCCAAAGCAGCAAACGATAAGCTGGCGGCTGCCAAAGCAAACGAAGCCGCTGTAAACAAGAATAATGATGATGCCAAAGAAGCTGCCGAGAAAAAGGTAATGAAAAGCTACGGCGTAGGCTCCACTGTCGGTAATAATTTTGCAGACAATAAAGGCAGGATTGGTTTTCCAGTAGAGAAAGGAACAGTCACACACCGTTTTGGAAGACAGCCGCATCCTGTCTTCAAAAATATTGTAGAAGATAATACAGGTATAAAAATAGCAGTAACTCCCGGAACGAAAGCAAGATGTGTTTTTCCGGGCGTAGTTTCCACAATCCAAGTGATCAATGGCAGCCGTACAGTTTTTGTAAAACACGGTGGTTATTTCACAATATATTCAAACCTAGCAAACACCTTTGTGAAAGCTAACCAGCAAGTTTCAGCCGGCACGCTTATCGGAGAAGTTGGCAGCGATTTTGATGGATCCTACACACTGGATTTTCAAATCTGGAACGGTCAAAACCCAGTTGATCCTTTGGGGTGGGTTTCATATTAAAAAATAATTTAACTTTGTAAAAAAATCAAGATGACATTATCAACTATTATATTAAGTATCTCTTGGCAACACATTTTAATTGTAGCCTTGATCCTGCTTTTATTGTTTGGAGGAAAAAAAATCCCTGAACTAATGAAAGGCTTAGGCTCTGGTATTAAAGAGTTTAAAGACGCTGTAAAAGAAGAGGACAAGAAAAAAGACCCGACTTCTACAACCAATGATTCTTCTTCTCCAAACTTATAACAACCATTAATGAGTTTGACAGAAAAAGCATGGGAAATCTTTAACCAGTCGGTTAATGATTATCATATTAAAGATGATGTAAATTCAGAAGAAAATAATCCATTCCAAGCTAATAGTTTGGAATGGATTTTGTATTCAAAGAATTGGATTGATACCGTACAGTGGCATCTGGAAGATATTATTCGAGAAGAAGATATAGATCCCTCAGAAGCTCTAAAAATAAAAAGAAGAATTGACAAACTCAATCAAAAAAGAACAGATCTGGTAGAACAGATTGATTTTTGGTTTTACAAAAACTTCGAAAATATTACTTCAGACACAGATGCAAGAATAAACAGTGAAACTCCGGCCTGGTGTATAGATAGATTTTCTATCTTGTCTTTAAAAATATATCACATGTCTATTGAAGCTTTCCGCGAAGATGCTTCAGAAGAACATAAGATACAATGCTCACAAAAGTTAAATGTACTTTTGGAACAGAAAAAAGACCTATCCATAGCCATAGATCAGTTGCTTTCTGATATTGAAAACGGTAAAGTTAAGATGAAGCTATACAAGCAGATGAAGATGTATAATGATGAAAGTCTCAACCCAATCCTGTATCAAAAAATGCAGAAAAAATGAAAAGTTTTCATAAACTTTTGACGTTAACAATTATCACAGCCTTTTTAGGATCTTGTTCTACGAACTCAACAGCGTCGGAACAGGTTAATTCTGATTTAATTTCAGACACATATTCATATCTTTCTCCGGAAGCGATTGTTTATGCTTCTTCAATTTCTAATCTCATAGCAACATTCCCAAAATTCAGAAATGATGCTATTAATAGAGAAGTGTCTTTATTAAAAGTTTCTCTTTCGGATTATTTGAGTTCTGTCCGGGATTTTAATCAATCTACAAAACACAAATCATTGGAGGATTTTGAAAAATATTACAAGAAGATTCAGAAACTCAGAAAATTCATGGTAAAAGATGATGATGAGGTTTTGAACAGGTATATGGTCAAGATCAAAACCAATATTAATCTTTTAGAAGCTTCCCAATCCAAAACTGAGGAAACTTCGATGTCTTCCAACTAATTACCTCTACCCTATTTAATGTTACAAATACAAGCGGAATCGAACGTACCCACAGATTTTGGAGAGTTTAGAATGATGGCTTTTTCTGAAAATGAAAAAGACTGGATGCCACACATGGCTCTGATTGCAAAAAACACAGATCTTAGCAAACCTGTAAATGTGAGAATCCATTCGGAATGTATTACAGGAGAGGTTTTCCATTCTCAAAAATGCGAATGCGGACAGCAATTGAATTCTGCAATGCAATATATGCAGGAAAATGGCGGAATGATCATCTACCTAAGGCAAGAAGGCAGAAATATTGGAATCATCAATAAATTGAAAGCTTACGCATTACAGGAAAAAGGGTTTGACACTGTTCAGGCTAATCTCGAATTGGGATTGCCGGCGGATGACCGTAATTTTGATATTGCGATAGAAATGCTAAAAAAACTGGATGTGAAATCTCTAAATCTGATGACCAACAATCCCGAAAAAATCAAAATTATTAAGGATAGTGAGATTAAATTTAATTCCAGAATCCCTTTGCAAATTAAATCTAACAATTCCAGTGCGAGTTATCTTAAAACAAAGAAAGACTTTTTCGGTCATCTTCTGGATGATGAAAATCCTTAAATATAAAAACAAAAAAACCGTCTTTCGACGGTTTTTTATTTGACTAAACTCAAATAAAATTATTTTTTCTTTCCTGTAGCAGGACCAGCAACTGCGGTAGCCAAATCAGCTCCAGCTTTGAATTTCGCAACTGTTTTTGCTGCGATTTGAATTGGTTTTTTAGTTGCAGGGTTGATACCTTGTCTTGCAGCTCTTTCAGATACTGAGAAAGTACCGAATCCTACTAGAGAAACTTTACCGTCTTTTTTCTTAAGTGTTTCTGTTACGTTTGCAACAAATGATTCCAAAGCTTTTTTAGCAGCAGCTTTTGTGATTTCTGCATCCTTCGCGATAGCGTCGATTAATTCAGACTTGTTCATAATATTTATTAATTAAAGTTATGTTGTTATAGCAAATATAAGACAATTTTCATATCGTGCAAATATTTTTATAAAATTTAGTGAACTATGTATATTTCTTTTTAAATTGATGAATTTTCAGCAAATTGAGTTTTAACGAGAATACACGTATTTCTACTTTCCGTTTTTAATAATTAACCTCTATCCATCAACAATAGTGTCACTTCGTATCAAAACTATGCCAAATTCATAAATTCACAATAACAAATATTATTTTGGTCAGTATTTATAATTATTTTAAATTCAATATTAATCCATTTTGAAGGAAAAGGAAAATCTTCTTTTCCAATTTTATTATTTAGCGTAAATTTGCAACTATGTTAATCGAAGTTTTTAAATCGAAAATCCACAGAGTCCGCGTCACAGCTTCGGATCTTGATTATATTGGGAGCATTACTATTGATGAGGATCTTATAGACGCAGCCGGCTTGATTGTAGGCGAAAGAGTCTATATCGTGAATGTCAACAACGGCGAACGTTTTGACACTTACGTTATCAAAGGAAAAAGAAAATCTGGAGAAATCTGCCTGAATGGTCCAGCCGCACGAAAAGTGCAAAAAGGCGATATCATAATCATCATTGCCTATGCGCAAATGTCTCCGGAAGAAGCCAAAGATTTCCAGCCAAAAATTGTTTTTCCGGACGAAGCAACCAATCTTCTCACATAATTTTCTGAAATCTTGGAAGAAAAAAAATCCTCACCGTTTAAAAGCGCCATTACTGTTTTGGTCTCAATCTCTATTGCGGGACTTTTTCTTTGGGTTGCCTTGCGCGGATTGGATCTTGTAAAAATTAAAACCTCTTTACAAAAAGCCAATTATTTCTGGGTTGCATTTGCAGCAGTTTTTGGCGTTTCCGCCTATATTTTCCGTGCAGTAAGATGGAATCTTCTTCTGGAACCAATGGGTCATAAGATTTCCAATACCAATTCACTTTGGTCTATATCCTTTGGCTACTTGATGAATCTGACGATTCCCAGAAGCGGCGAAATTGCACGCTCTACAGCGCTGTATGGCGTAGAAAGAGTTCCTGTCGATAAGTCTTTTGGAACAATTATCTTGGAACGGGTTGTCGACTTGGTTTGTATGGGAATCTTCGCATTATTCACTTTGATTTTCAAATATGATGCGCTTTTGGCTTTCTACAAAGCGGCGACTCAACAAAAAACTGTAGAAAAAAAAGAATTAAATTGGTTTGAGCAATCTTTGCTAAAAATTGGAATTACTGATTTGGAACAATTTTATTTCTTTTCAAAAATAGCTATTGGAATTATTGTAATCGCATTCTTAGTTTATTTATTCATATATAAAAAAGACAAATTAACCGATTTTGCAAAAGGGGTTTTTGAAGGTTTAAAATCTATTTTGACTCTAGAACAAAAAGGAAAATTCATCCTTTACACAGTTGGAATCTGGATTTGCTATTTCTTCGCTTCTTATTTAGTTTGTTTCGCTCTTCCGGAAACTTCCAATTTCACACCAGCCGATGGTTGTTTCATCTTAGTCGTTGGAACTTTAGGAATGATAATCCCTGCGAGTGGCGGAATTGGCGCATTCAATCTGGCAATGAAATTCGGATTTATGGCATTGTTTATGGCTATGGGCAAAGACTCTGTAGAAGGCGGAGAATTGGGACTCGCCTACTCTTTCATCACATTGCCTTTGCAAATCATCATTATGCTCGTAATGGGTTTGATTTCGATTCCGATGTTGGCTAAGAATAGGAAGATTTAAGAAATTATTTATTTAAATCATCAAACTTTGCTTTCATTGTAGGATTTCCATAAGTCAGTTTTTTAATGGTCAAATCTTCTGCCTTATTATTGGCCAGACGCAGATTGTTAACAGATGAGAGCAACGCGTCCTTCGTCTTTTGAAGATGAGTTATGGTTTTATCAATTTCCTCCACTGCGGTTTTAAATTGCCGGCTTGCCAATTCATAATTCTTCGCAAATCCTTGTTTAAAAATATCGATTTTTTCTTCAAAATTGGTGATGTCAATATTCTGATTTCTCACCATAGCAAGTTCTTTTTTATACTGTAATGAGTTCATCGCCGCATTTCTAAGAAGCGTAATAATTGGTATAAAAAATTGTGGCCTAACTACATACATCTTAGAGAAACGGTGCGAAACATCCACAATACCCGTATTATAAAATTCATTTTCAGCTTCTAATAGTGAAACCATCACCGCATATTCGCATTTCTTTTCACTTCTGTCTTTGTCCAGTTCCCGGAAGAAATCTTCATTTCGTTTTTTGGTTGCCGTTTGATCAGCTTCGTTTTTCATTTCAAACATTATCGAGATGATCTCATTGCCAGAATCATCTACTTCACGATAGACAAAATCGCCTTTACTTCCGGACCTTGAATCATTATCTTTCTCAAAATAAACATTCTGAAACGCTGTTGCACGCAGTTTATTAAACTCGATTTCACAATGTTGCTCCAGAGTCTCGCCAAGCATTTTCGTGGAAAGTCTGGCTTTCATCTCTTTCACTCGGTCGATTTCCTCATCCTTGTACTTGATGATGATATCTTTTGATTTGAGCTTTTCGTCAAACTGTTCTTTTAAAGATTTTTCTGAAAGTTCTTTTTCCAAATCTTTATTTTTCAATTTATTCCTAAGCTCATTTTTTTCGTTTTCGATGCTGTTTTTCTCATTTTCAACTTTCTGAACAGCTTCTGAAATAGCCAGTTTTTTTTCAGTTTCGGCTTTTTCAATTTTTGCTTTGAGCTCCAGAATTTCTTTTTCTTTTTCCGAAACTTTTCCTGTCATCTCCAGTTCACTCACCGATTTTAACTGTAAGATTTCAGCATCTTTTTTGGAAAGTTGCTCTTGCAGATAATTTTTGAATTTTTCTTTATTAAGTTCAATCTCATTGTTTTTTTCTCGTTCTGCAATTCTTAATCGCTCTTGTAGTTCTTCTTCAAATTGATGATTGCGAACTTGTTTCAGAATCTCTGCAAATCCCGCTTCGTCCACTTTAAAAGCTTTTTTACAATTCGGACAGATTATCTCGTTCATAATATTTCGGTTTCGTAAAGGCAAGGTACAAATTAATCGATAATTTGGAAATTAAAATTGGCAGCAATAATTCCAAGTTCTCAAAGAGATTATAGAAATAATTTTGTTTTGAAAGAACAATTAATATTAACCATTTTAATTCGTATTTTTAAAACCTACAACATATTTATGCAGGAAAAAGAACAGGTTACTGAAGGAACAAATAATCCACACGAGGGAACAGAATCAATTCCAGCCATAAGATTATTCAGTACAGACAACGGACTTTGCAGTTTTGAAAGAGGAACTATCCCTACGTTAAAACCAATGAATACGACCACTTTCTGGCTCAGCAACAAGACCGAAGAATGGGAGAAAAGCAAACATCCAGCTCCACGTAAACAGTTCGTGATTACAATCAAAGGGAAAATTAAATTCAAAGTAAGTGACGGTTCTACTTTTATGATTGAACCTGGAATTATTCTCCTTGCAGAAGACACAACTGGCGAAGGACACAGCTGGGAAATGCTGGATTCCAATGGATGGGAAAGAATTTATCTTCCAATTTCTGAAGATGCAGAAGATTATTTCACCAAAGAAATATAGCTTCAACATTTCTCAAGAATCAATATCATTGCTTAAATTTGTCCTGTGAATCCCGACTTAGAACTTCAGCTCAAAACACTTCCATCGGAACCCGGCGTTTATCGTTATTATGATAAAAACGACAATCTGCTGTATGTAGGAAAGGCAAAACATCTTAACAAAAGGGTTCTTTCCTACTTCAATAAAAACCAGAACGGTTACAGAACCAGAATCATGGTTTCGAAGATTCACAGGCTGGAGACAACCGTTGTAAATAGCGAATACGACGCACTTTTACTGGAAAACAATTTGATAAAAGCGCATCAGCCATTCTACAATGTGATGCTGAAGGATGACAAAACCTATCCTTGGATTTGCATCAAAAATGAAGATTTTCCGAGAATATTTTTGACCCGAACTAAAATTAAAGACGGCTCAGAATATTTTGGACCTTACGCCAAAGTAAAACCAGCGCGAGTGCTGCTTGATACGATTAAGAATCTATATAAAATCCGAACGTGTAATCTGAATCTGGCGCCATCAAAAATCGCTGAAGGAAAATACAGAGTTTGTCTGGAATATCATATCAAAAATTGCAATGGACCTTGTGAAGATTTGGAATCTAAGGAAGATTATGATGAAAAAGTAGAAGCGATAAGAGGCATCATAAAAGGTGATTTCCGATTTGCCAAGAAATATCTGGAAGAAAGAATGTTTCGTTTTGCTTCGAATTTGGAGTTTGAAAAGGCTCAGATGATTAAGAATAATATTGAGTCTCTGGAAAATTATCAGGAAAAACATACCGTCGTGAATCCAAGTATTGATGATGTGGATGTTTTCGGGATGACAAGTGATGAAACGGCTGCTTATGTGAATTATTTCAAAATCAGAAATGGTTCTATCGTTCAAAGTTTTACGACTGAGATTAAGAAAGTTTTAGAAGAAACCGATGAAGATATGCTGGAGGAAGCTCTGGTAGAGATTCGTCAGAAATTCGACTCTACATCAAAAGAGATTTTGATTCCTTTTCATCTCGGCTTGGAAATTCCGAATGTAAAATTGATTGTCCCAAAAGTCGGTGACAAAAAAAGAATCGTGGAACTTTCGGAGAAAAATGCAAAAGAATACAGACTTGAAAAACTGAAGCAAGTCCAGATCATCGACCCGGAAAGACACACCAACAGAATAATGGCCGAGATGCAAAAACTCCTGAGAATGCCAGTCGAGCCAAGACACATCGAAGGTTTTGACAACTCGAATATCCAGGGAACAAATCCTGTTTCTGCGTGTGTGGTTTTTAAAGACGGGAAACCGAGCAAGGCGGATTACAGAATTTTTCACCCTAAAACTGTGGTTGGTCCGGATGATTTCAAGACGATGGAAGAAGTCATCTATCGCCGTTACCGAAGATTGATGGAAGAAGGTGAACCTCTACCACAATTGATTTTGATTGATGGTGGAAAAGGACAATTGTCTTCCGCTGTGAAAAGTCTGAAACTACTCGGACTTTATGGAAAAATCACGATTGTCGGGATTGCAAAACGTCTTGAGGAAATCTATTTTCCTGAAGATTCGATTCCTTTATATATTGATAAGAAGGCGGAAACTTTGAAAATCCTTCAACGTGTGAGAGACGAAGCGCACCGTTTTGGCGTGAAACACCACAGAACGCGAAGAACAAATTCGACCATCAAATCTGAACTGGAACAAATCCCGGGCGTTGGTCCAAAATCCATAGAAATGCTCTTGACAAAGCTGAAATCTGTCAAAAGAATCAAAGAAGCAGATATCGTAACCCTGGAAGAAATCCTTGGAAAAGTGAAAGCGAGAGTGGTTTGGGAATTTTTTAATTCCTGATATTACTTTACAACTGTAGGCAAAACTTTTTTATAGCCATTCCCGTCAAATGCCGTTTGTCTTTCCATGCACTTGTCATTCACGATGGTAAACGTCAGAACGTCATTAGCAATTTGATATTTGTACAAACCTTCAACATCATTTCCGCACGGCGAATTGCCTTCGATTTTCATCAATTTCAAACTGCCTTGGTCTGTAAAAGAGTATTTCATTTTTTCGATAACATTCCCCTGATAACTTAAATCTACGTTATCAGTTTTAAAGTCAAATACAACTTCAGCTGGTGTCGGAATATTGGCAACGCCTTTCCATTGTGTATTGGCTAAAGGATTGGCATTCTGCTGAGAGAAACAGAAAATACCTGACATTAATATAATTGCTGCGAATGATTTGGTAAAGGTTTTCATAATATTAAAATTTTAATTAATAATGATTTTTGTTTATAACTCCTTAATTATCAACAGTTAAAATTACTAATATAATCGACACTAAGTCCATAATTTTTTTATAATTTAAAATTGAAATCAATAAAATTCCTATTCGGAAATTCATCCGTTAATTATTATCTTTGCAACCTAAATTTCAAATATGAACAAATACATAAAATTTGTAGTTGCAGCAATCATCATCGCTTTAGGCGTTTATTTGATGTTCAACAGAAATATCGGCTGGGGCGTAGTTTTGGTCATTCTTTCTGCGATTCCAATTGCTATTTTCTTCAAAAACGAAAATATTCTTCTGGCTTTCTGGCAACTTAGAAAACAAAATATGGAAAAAGCCGCTAAGTTTCTATCAAATATCACAGATTACAAATCTCAGTTACATAAAAGCCAGTACGGTTATTTCCATTATCTTCAGGCTTTGACAACAGCTCAGGAAAATCCTCAAAAGACTGAGGGATTGATGAGAAAAGCATTGGATTACGGATTGAATATGAAACACGACCGAGCGATGGCAAAATTGAATCTGGCGGCATCGGCTCTCGCTAAAGGCAGAAAATCCGAAGCGCAAAAACTTTTGGAAGAAGCAAAACAACTGGATTCTGCAGGGATGATGACAGATCAAATCAAGATGATCAAAGATCAGATGAAAATGCCGACCATGCAAAAACATATGCATAACCCGAATATGAGAATCCGAGGAAAATTCTAATATCTATGTCTTAAAAAATAAAAAGGATCGAAGTTATTTTCGATCCTTTTTTGTTTGATATTTATTGATTATTGAACAATCAATTTTTCAGAATAAGCTTTGTTATCGATCTCATATTTAAGGATATAAACGCCTTTTGGATATTTCGAAACATTAATTTGAAGTTTCTTATCTGAATTATTATTGACTGTCTGCATCAGTTTTCCTGTAGCATCGTAAAGCATTACTTTGGAAGGTTTTGAATTGTTCCAAGCCATATTCACAACATCTTTTGCAGGAATTGGATAAACAGTCACTCCAGATCTATTGAATGAAGTCACTCCCAAAGTTTTTAGAAGAATCGTGGACTGATATGGTTGAAAGTTTTGTTTTGTCACAGTTAATTTCAATGATTCTCCGTCTGTCATCCCGCCAAGATCTATCACAACACTACCGTTTTTGCTAAGAGATGAACCTACCAAATCACCATTGGTTTTAGTTACAGAAATGGCAGCGTCAGGCTCATTGCAGGTAACTGTAAGAATTGAAGCACTTGGATCCAACTGCATTGGATGCTGCACTTCAAATGTCTTTGTCGTATCGTACCTGAAAACCGTAGATGGATCACCAAAAAGAACCCAAGTCTGCATGACTTCTTTTGCAGTAGACGACTCATTATAATCTTCCAACATTCCTATCTGTGAATTGTAAAACAGACCTCCAATCGTTTCTTTTTTATTATTCGCATACATTTCTGTAAGGATATTCGTCATTTCATCCTGCGTTTCCATTGGCTCTGCCCAAGCCATCAGGATCGTAGATGCCACGCTTGCAATAGCTCCAGCTGGAGAGTTGTTGTAAGTTGCAGACAGAAGATCTTCTGCCAGACAGGTTTTGCCAACAAATGTCCCATTGTTACAAGCAACAGAAACCACAAACGGGTACATTCCGTTATTCTTGAGCTGTTTCACATAAGTGGAAGTATAATTTCCGGTAACCATAAGATTAAGATCACCATGACCTGTATAATTGAATAAACCAGTTCCCGAATTTATTGCATTATTGATCATTGTTGGCGTAGGTTCTCCGGTTGCATCATCTCCACCTTGGGAACCTTGATAAAACTCGTGAACGGTCTGATAGCCAAAACCTTGTAATTGAGTTCTGATTTTTCTTAAATGTACATAATCCGTTTCACCATCGTCACCGTATCCGTTACCTTCATTTGAACCTATTCCTATGGCATTTTTCATCCAGTTCCCTGCGAAAGGTGTTTTTTCATATTCCATGATTCTATCAGTCATCGTTTTGATCGCAATACTGTTTCCTGAAAATCTTCCTACAAATGCTTCCGGATAAAAATCGGTTTCACCGGAAAGTTGCCCATAATAAGAATCACTCCAGAGCTGTTCACCATTATTTCCATAAGTATGTGCAGGAACATCGCCGGAATCACCAACTAATAGTATGTAAACTAAGTTTGGATGTGACTGATAAAAATTTTTGATATAATTTTTGATAGTAACATCCGTCTTTCCTGTAGTAGTAGTGCTTACAACTGTAGTTTTGATGCCTTTTTCTCTTTTCCAGCTCACAAAAGGTTTCAGTTGATCTTCAAAAGCAGGAGACGTGATTATCAATAATTCTCCGACCTCCGGAGCTGGCGTATATTTATTATCAGAAATATAATTCAGATAATGTTTGGAATAAATATCATTAAAAAAAGTATTGTCGGACTTTTTTACCGCAAGTTCGTTAATTCCTTTTTTATTATTGAAATCAACAACAACTCTCAGATTTTTATAAATTCTCAGCTTATGCTGAACCGGATTATACTGATATGGATAAAGTGAAAACGTAACACCTCTTGTATTTCTAAGAATATGAGGCGAACCAAATCTCACCAAATTTCCGGGAAAGAAATCATCTTTTTTATATGCTTCACCAAACGAATAGGGAATATTTTCCGGATCTACATTCCTTTTCAGATTCCCTTTTGATGGAACGATGTCTATATTATTGATGTCTTCGTAACTGTCATAGACGATTTTGTAATCGTAATTTCCTTTCTCCGGTAACTGAATAGATTCTGAAAAATAAGGCATTGCAGGCAATCCTTTTTCTGACATCAAAACCGAATATTGCTTGGAAAATGTATGATAATCTTTCCCTTCTACAGATTTAAGATTTTTCTCTAATTTATAAATTTCAAAATCTACAGTTGCAGATTTGCTGTCAGAATTAATAAGTTTAAAAGCCTGCGCTGAAAATTGTGAGGACAAAAAAATCAGTGCAATGGAACTGAGTAATATTTTTTTCATCTAATTTTATTTTTTTTCAAATATATGAAGTTTTATCAAGTTCATTAAATAAAAAACAACAAATCAGACCATTAAATATAATATCTACATTTCTCCATTACTTTCGTAACCATAAAATTTTGGAATTCTCCAATGGTATTTTACAGCTAAAGTTCGGATGGTAACGATCAGAAGGATGGTAAAGATTTGAACAAACGTATATGAAAGATTTGAAAATTTTGTTAGTAATAAGAAAATCCCACCTCCAATAATGCACGCTGTTGCGTAGACTTCCTTTCTAAAAATTAATGGAATTCGGTTGAGTAGAATGTCACGGATAATGCCACCGAAACAACCTGTGATTGTTCCTAACGTGAGACAAATTAGCGGATGAAGATCATGATTAAGACCTTTTTGAACGCCGATAATCGTAAACAATCCCAATCCGAAACTGTCAAATATAAAAAGGGTCACTTTGAAGTTTTTTTCAATCGATTTGAAGATCATTGAGAAAAGACATGTAATGAAAATCAATCCGCAAGTCAGCATATCTGTCATCCAGAAAACCGGAACGTCTAATAACAAATCCCGAACTGTTCCGCCGCCAACCGATGTGACGAACGCTATAATCAAAACTCCAAATGGATCCAAACGCTTTTGCATCGCTGCAAAACTGCCCGACATCGAGAAGGAAATGGTTCCCAGGATTTCTATGATAAGATTGAATTGTTCGTGCATTGGATAATGAAGAATTAATAATGAAGAATTAATTCCTTCATCAATTAGATTATTACTTCTATTTTATAATTAGATGCAGATGAAAATTTAATTATTAATTTTAATTAAATCGAAAGCTCCAACATTACAGGGCAATGATCGGAATGTTTGACTTCCGGAAGAATCACAGCTCTTGTCATTTTGTCTTTCAAAGGTTCGGAGACGAAGTTGTAATCCAAACGCCAGCCTTTGTTTCTTGCTCGTGAACCCGCTCTGTAACTCCACCAACTATACTGATCTGGCTGATCATTAAAATATCTGAAACTGTCTGTCAAACTATTTTCTCTCATAAAATTGGTCATCCATTCTCGCTCCATCGGGAGAAATCCGGAAGTATTTGCCAAACCAATCGGATTATGAATATCAATCGCTTCGTGACAAATGTTGAAATCGCCGCTAATAATGAGATTCGGGATGGTTTTCCTGAGTTCTCTGATGTATTCTAAAAAGTCGAAGCAGAATTGCATTTTGAATTCGAGTCGTTCGATATTTGATGCGGACGGAACATAAACGGAAATCACGGAAAAACCATCGAAATCTGCGCGGATGATTCTGCCTTCGTTGTCATAGCTTTCGATTCCGCAGCCGGATTCTATATGATTTGGTTTTACTTTGGAAGCGATTCCAACACCGCTGTAACCTTTCTTAATAGCTGAATGCCAATAACTGTGGTAGCCTGCTTTTTCCAGACTTTCTATATCAATCTGGTCATTTCCTGCTTTGCTCTCCTGAATGCAGATGACATCCGGACTTGCGACATTGAGCCAGCCAAGAAAGTCTTTTGTAAATGCAGCGCGAATACCGTTGACGTTGTAGGAAATGATTTTCATTGTTTATGAATTGGAATAAATGAGATAAATAATAATGATGGTTAACACTGCAGCCAAAAGTACGACTTTCCATTTTCCTGAACTTTTTTCCTCGATGAAAAGTGTATTTTTCTGACTTTGAAACTGAGTAGGATCTTCTAAATATTCTTTTTCATAGGCTATAAGTTCCGGCTTGTCTCCCATTACTTTTTTGACTTCTGCCCAATCCAGATCGGAAGGGAAAACAACTTTTTCAGATTGATTATTCAACTTTAATTTGACAGTAAGTTTTCCATTTTTGTTGAGTGTTTTGACTGACACATTACTGTTGCCCAAAGAATTACCTTCAGTATAGTGTGTTTCTTTGTTTTGAATAGCTTCTACGAGGTCTTTGGAACTTTTGAGACCTAATCCTGTTTTATCGAATACCAGTTTTATGGCATTTATTTTTTCATTCTGCTGGAGTAATTCTTCTATTTCCTGTCTGTTCAGATTGTGTTCCCGTAATAATGCGTCGATATTTTTCATAGTTTCAATTTTACTTTTCAAAATTTTTTATGATTAAGGATAAACTTCGATGATTTTTAGGAAATAATTTTCACTGAAGTTTCAAAGTTCGGAAATTTGAATTGAATGGTCAAAAGAAATACCAAACCTCAACATAGCCCCGATAGCAACGGCATCCTTTTTTGCTTTCTTCTGAAATTTTGTTTGGATGACAAAACGTTCTAAAGCAAAAAAGATATAGTGGATAGCGGGTTGGAATGGTGAAAAGAATGACCAACCTTCCTGCTCCTGAAAATAAAAAGGCGGAAAAAGCATTCGCTTCTTCCGCCCCGGTAAACCCAAATCAAATAAACTATGAAAAAACTATTTGGGTTCTAGTATGCTTATCGGAATGATGACCTCCTCGAGAGAAATCCCACCGTGCTGATAAGTGTCTTTGTAATAATTCACAAAGTGATTATAGTTTTTTGGGTATGCTAGGAAAATATTGTTCTTCGCAAATATATATTTTGAACTCAGGTTTCCTTTTGGTAAAAAGAGTTTGCCCGGATCATTGATCGCCCAAACGTCTTTATCTTCGTAGGTTAAACTTCGTCCTGTTTTGTATCTTATGTTGGTAGACGTTTCTCTGTCGCCAACAACCTTACTAGGTTTTTTAACATAAATTGTGCCGTGATCTGTAGTAATGACCAATTTGAATCCACTTTCTGCTGCGGCCTTGATAATTTTCAGCAAAGAAGAATTTTCGAACCAGTTGTAAGTGAGTGACCTGAATGTTTTGTCATCTCTAATCAATTGATTTACAATATTATTATCAGTTTTTGCGTGTGACAAAATATCGATAAAATTATAAACGATAACCAATAGATCATTGTTCTTATGCTGATTGAAATCTTCTAAAATCTTTCTTTCAAAATCTGAATTCAGGATTTTCAAGTATTTCATTGATTTGCCTGATAATCCCAGACGTTTCATCTGGTCTTCCAGGAAATCTCTTTCAAACTCATTTTTGTTGCCTTCTTCGTTATCATTGAACCAGTTGTTCGGAAATCTTTTTTCGATTTCTGAGGGCATTAATCCTGCGAAAAATGAATTACGTGCATATTGTGTCGCCGTTGGTAAAATACTGAAATAATAATCCTCGGAGGTTTTGTTGTAGAACTTTGTAAAGAGATGCTCTATCACTTTCCACTGGTCATATCTCAAATTATCTACCATTAGAAGAAGTACTTTCTCTTTCTCCAGTTCCGGTTTCACTTTGTCTTTGAAAAGTGTGTGGCTCATCATCGGTTTATCGTTGCCGTGAAGCCAGTCCTCGTAATTGTTTTCTATAAATTTCGAGAATTGGATATTGGCTTCTTCTTTTTGATTCTGAAGCAGATCTGCAAACTCATTATCCGAAACCTTATCGAATTTCACTTCCCAATTCAGAATTTTCTTGTAATATTCTGCCCAATCCTGATAAGTTCTGAGATATGACAATTCCATACTCAGGTTTCTGAATTCCTGCTGATAATCAACGATTGTTTTTTGTTCAACAAGAGATTCGCTTTGCAATATTTTTTTAAGTGACAAAAGCACCTGGTTCGGATTGACTGGTTTCAGGATATAATCCTCAATTTGTGAACCAATCGCTTGTTCCATTATGCTTTCTTCTTCACTCTTGGTAACCATCACAATCTTGATGGCATTATCTTTTTCTTTGATCATTGGAATAGCTTCCAGACCAGAAATCCCAGGCATATTTTCGTCAAGAAGTGTCAGCACGAATCTTTCTTTTTCTATCAATTCCAAAGCCTCATTTACGTTGTTTACTGGTGTTACACTGTAGCCTTTATTTTCCAAAAAGACAATATGAGGTTTGAGAAGATCTACTTCATCATCGATCCATAAAATTTTTCCTGACATATATTTTTATTTAAGTTTAAAGTATCAAAAGTATGACCAAAATATCACAATAATATTTAAATAACAGAAGATGGGCGTTAAATATTAGTTAAAGGAAAAAATAAAAAAAACTTTGCCGTTGCTAGCAAAGTTTATACTTTTTTATTAATTAGAAAAGCTGATCAATTCCTTTTTCTCTGAATTATAGAGATGGAACTCCAGCATTTTGAAAGAATCTCTAGGAATGATTGTTACCCATTTTTTGTACTTCAGAAACCATTTGTTCTGAATGCTTGCGATACCTTTGGTCAGATAAGCTTCTACAAACGGATGCACATGAAGGAAAAGTTTTCCTTTCTCTGTCGCCATAATCGTTCTAATGGAATCTTCCATCTTTTCGATAATCACAATTGGAGCAATGATTTCGCCGCCTTTGTTTGGATTTTCTTCGTTGGTTTCGATGGTATTTTCTGAGCGAACACGCTGTCTTGTCATCTGGATAAGACCAAATTTGGAAGGCGGTAATATTTTGTGTCTTGCCTTGTCACGCTTCATTTCGTCACGGAAATGTTCGTACAATTCTTTTCTGTGTTCCGCATCTACCATATCAATGAAATCCACTACGATAATCCCGCCCATATCACGAAGACGAAGTTGTCTTGCAATTTCTGTGGCTGCCATTTTATTGACTGTCAAAGCGTGCATTTTGTTGGTAGAAGAAGAGGAAATATTATTTCCGGAATTCACATCTACCACGTGAAGTGCTTCTGTATGCTCGATTACGAGATATGCACCTTTGGATGCAGGAATATTCACATGTTTCCCGAAACTCTGTTTCAACTGTTTCTCAACATTGTAATATTCCAAAAGCGGAATGTGAGAATCGTAGAACTGAACGATATTTTTTCTTTCAGGAGCAATGACTTCGATGTAAGCTTTCATATCTTCCACCATTTTCTCGTCATCACAAATGATGCTTACGAAATCCTGATTGAAGTTGTCTCTCAGAATTGAAGAAGCTTTATCCTCCTCACTTAAGATTTTACTCGGAACTTTATTTTTCTGAATATTCTTGAAAGTCGTTTCCCACTTTTTCACGAGCTGATTCATATCATTATGAAGTTCAGCCACTTTTTTTCCTTCCGCCACAGTCCTGATGATGACACCAAAACCTTCCGGACGAATACTTTCAATTAAAGTTTTGAGACGTTCTTTTTCAGCACCGTCGGCTACTTTTTTGGAAATCGAAATTTTATTATCGAATGGAATCAAGACCAAAAATCTTCCTGTGAGAGAGATTTGCGTAGAAATCCGCGGTCCTTTTGTAGAAATTGGTTCTTTTGTGATTTGAAGCAGTACAACATCTCCGGCAGTCAGGATTTTATCAATAGTCCCCATTTTGTCGATATCCTTGGAATGCTCGGCATTTTTGAGACTCGACGTCTGCTGTTTTTTGGAAAGAATATTTTTCAGGAATTTCTGATAGGAGAGAAATTGAGGACCCAAATCTTGGTAATGCAGAAACGCATCTTTGTCTGTCCCAATGCTTACGAAAGCAGCATTTAAGTTTGGAGCAAGTTTTTTTATTTTCCCTAAAAAAAGGTCTCCAACTACAAAATCGGATTTGGTTTTCTGCTCGTGAAGTTCAAAAAGGCGTCCATCTTCCAACAATGCGATCTTTGAAGCGTCTCCCTCATTGGAAATTATCAGTTCTTTCTTCATAACTTCATAAACTGGTTTTTTTACTAAATTAGGTTGTAAATATAAAACAAAAATATAGTTGGCAATAGAACCAACTATATTTATATGTGTAAGACGTTAAAATAATAAATTATTTCTTCTTGTGTCTGTTTGCTCTTCTTCTTTTCTTTCTTTTGTGAGTTGCAACCTTATGTCTCTTTCTTTTTTTTCCGCTTGGCATAATTTATATTTTTATACGTTTATATTCTATTGATTATTTAACTGCAACTTTAGTTTTTACTTTCTCTACGAAAGTTTTTGACGGTTTGAAAGCCGGAATATTGTGAGCAGGGATTTCAATTGCTGTGTTCTTAGAAATGTTTCTTCCTGTCTTAGCTGCTCTTGTTTTGATGATAAAAGAACCAAAGCCTCTTAAGTAAACATTATCTCCATTATACATAGAGGTTCTGATTTCTTGCATGAATGCTTCTATAACTTTCTGTGTATCATTCTTTTCTACTCCCAGCTTGTTCGAGATGGTATTTACCAATTCTGCCTTTGTCATTTTATAATTTTCTTTATATTTTTGGTGTGCAAATATAAGATATATTTTTGAAAACAAACAAACAAAATGCTGATTTTCTTCACATTGGGAAAAAGCTAATAAAGTGGTATGATACTAATGCCAGACAACTTCCGTGGAGAGAAAACCAGCATCCTTATTATATATGGATCTGCGAAATTCTTTTGCAGCAAACTCAGGTAAAACAAGGTCTCGGACATTACCTCAGATTCATAGAAAGATTCCCAGATGTGGAGGAACTTCACAAGGCTTCGGAAGATGAAGTTCTGCTTTACTGGAAGGGCTTGGGCTACTATTCCCGCGCTATCAATCTTCACAAGGCGGCGCATCAAATCATCGAGGAATTTGATGGGAAATTTCCGACTCATTATCAGGATATTCTAAAACTGAAAGGTGTTGGGAAATATACAGCTGCGGCAGTCGCAAGTATTTGTTTTGATGAAAAGATTCCGGCGATTGATGGAAATTTCTATCGTGTTTTATCACGGATTTTCGCGGATAGTTTTGATATGTCGAGTTCCAAGGCTTTTCAATATTTCACCGATTTGGCTTTATTAATAATGCCCGAAGACAAACCTGGCGATTTCAATCAGGCAATTATGGACATTGGGTCAGAAATCTGCAAACCGAAAAATCCACTTTGTGGGGAATGTCCTGTAAATGATGATTGCATCGCTTATCAAACCGGAAGAATATCAGAATTTCCTGTGAAAACCAAGAAAGCAAAAGTCACGGATCTGAGTCTGAAATATTATTTCATCAAATTCAAAGACCAGTTTCTCATCAAACAAAGAGGCAATGATTTCATCTGGAAAAAGCTGTACGAATTTCCGACTTCCGTTTCTGCAGAATGGGAAGAATTGATCATCAATTCGAAAATCATCAATCATAAACTGACGCATAAGAATATGACGATAGAAATCAACACGATTGAAGTGGATTCTAAAAAAGCATTGGGAGATTTTGCGTTGGCAAATGATTACTTGATTGTAGATGAAAAGCAAGCGGACGAGAAATCATTCCCAAAACCTTTGGAAAATTTTTATAAAAAAAGAGAAACGCCTACAGTTGGAACATTTTTGTTTTAAAGATATATTTTCAAATATTGATTAAACTTCATTATCTTTGCCGCACTTTGGTTCCCGAATGTCTCGGGATTAAAAGGGAATGAAGCGCAAATCTTCAACTGTCCCCGCAACTGTAAATCGCAACAAAGTATTTTGCATTCTTTGCCATTGTCTGCCCAAAGCGGATGAGAAGGCGCAAAATCAGCGAAAGTCAGGAGACCTGCCAGAGAAAATTTAATAAATGCTTTCGGAGGAAAGGCAGGTCATTATGAAACGTATTTTTACATTTTTATCTCTCGCCATCTTGCATCATTTTTCCGCTCAGGAATCTTTGATAGATACTGTATTTATTGATAATCAATTCAATAAAGTGGGGAAAACTGCAAAAATTTCCCGGATTAGTTCTGATCAGATTTTGGAAAACTCTACTTCGTTATCAGATCTTCTCAGATTTCAAAGTAATATTTACATCAAGGAAAACGGACGTGGTGCCACTTCTTCGCCATCTTTCCGTGGAACAGGCGCATCGAAAACGGCTTTTGTCTGGAACGGAATCAATGTGAATTCTATCTTTTTGGGTCAAGGTGACATCAATAATCTGAATCTTCTGAGCTACGAAAACATCGGAATAAAATATGGTGGAGGAAGTGTGATCTACGGAAGTGGAGCCATTGGAGGATCAATTCACCTTAATAATACTTTGGATTTTAATAAAGGATTTCATGGAACACTGTTTTCGGAATATGCTTCTTTTGGGACTATTAATTCTTTTATCAAAGCAAAATACAGCAATGAGAAATTGAGTTTCAGTTTTTCTGCAAACCATTCCCAAAGTGAAAATGACTATGAGGTTTCCGAAAAGAAATTCATCAATAGAAATGGAGAATACCAGAATACTGGATTGAACCTGGGATTAGCTTACAGAATTAATAAAAACAACGAATTCTACTGGCAAAGTCAGCATTACGACAGCGATCAGCACTACCCTATTTTCGATGAAAATCAAACCAGAACCAAATATAAGGTTCAGACTTTGCGAAGTTTAGCCGGCTGGGAATTGAATTCGAACAAAATAAAAAACGATTTGAAACTGGTTTATCTGGAAGACAATTTTCAGTATTTTGGAGACATTAATCAAGCAAAATCCAGTGGCGGAACCGGGAAACAATACATCTTCCGAAATGACCTTGATTATTTCGTTTCAAAAAAATCTTCATTCAATTTAATTTCAGAATATCAGTATAATCAGGCGGAAGGATATCAATCCGGAATTCAGAATCCTAAAAGAAATGAAGTCAATCTTTCTTTGCTTTACAGAAACGGAAATCTGGAAAAGTTCTATTGGGAATTGGGCGCAAAATATGACTTTGTGGAAGGTTATGAAAGTCCGTTTTTGTTCTCTGCAAGCGGAAAATACAAGGTTAATAATTGGTATCAGACTTCAATTAATATCTCGAGAAACTTCAAAGCGCCAACTTTCAATGATTTGTATTGGACGCCGGGCGGAAATCCGGATTTGAAAGCGGAAACGTCTTATCAGGCGGAGATGTCGCATTATTTCAACTATCGAAATTTCAAATTGGGAATCACGCCTTATTATATCAAAATGAAGGATATGATACAATGGGTTCCTGTAACGCCATCAATATGGTCGCCCAAAAATGTGGACAAAGTTGATTTTTACGGATTGGAAACAGATTTATCCTTTACTAAAAACTGGACAAATCAGAAATTAAATTCTCAGATCAGTTATTCTTACACAAGATCTGTCGATCAGGAAACTAAGAAACAGTTGAGCTATGTTCCTTTTCATCGGATTAATTTTAACACCAATTATCAATACAAAATTATTGGGATATTTTTTCAGGCTTTGTACAACAGCAAACGATTTACGGATAATAATGAAAATAAATTCCTGAAAGATTATTTGGTTTTGAATGCCGGAATTAATATCAATCCAGTAAAAAATATCCAGGTTGGTTTTAAAGCAAACAACATCACAGATCAGATTTATGAAACGGTCAACTATTACTTTATGCCAAAACGTAATTACGCAATAAGTTTGACATTAAATTATTAAAATAATAAATATATTATGACCGCGTCAGCGAAACCATAATTCAATAAAAAAACAATAAATAAATAAATATATTATGAAATTCAACAAATTTTTGACTGCAGTTTTTGCTTCAGTCCTTCTGGTAGTCGCATCTTGTAACAATGACGATGAGATTTACGACAATCAGGAAACTTCTTACAGCGGGATTCTTGTAGCAAATGAAGGAAATTTTGGAACTCCAAGCGGCGAAGTTTCTTTCATCCCTTCCGATATTTCTACTATCGAAAACGACATCTACAAAAAAGTAAATAACACAGCTCTGGGAGACGTTGTGAACAACATCGGATTCTCAGGAGATCAGGCTTACATTATTGCTAACAATTCTAATAAAATTGAGGTGGTGAATCGTTTTAGATTCAGCAAAACAGCTACTATTACAGACAATGTGAAACAACCAAGATTTATCACTTTTGCAAACAACAGTTTTTACGTTACAAACAGTACTTATCTGGGCGATCAATATGTTTCGATTTATAACTCTGCCAACAACAGTTTTGTGAAGAAAATCACTTTTACAGATACTGTAGAAAGAATCGTTTCTGCTGGTAATAAAGTATTTGTTCAGCACGCTTCTTATGGTTTTGGAAACAAAATTTCTGTGATCAACAGTACAAATGTTGTAGAAAAAACAATTACACTTCCACACGGTAATATTACCAAAACTGTTGCCGCTAATAACTTTGTTTACACAATGGCACCAGATGGAACAGACACATATCTGTATCAAATCAGTGCAGCAGGAGACATCACAAAAGAAACCAAATTTGCGGGCATTGCAAACGGAGAAAATCTAAGTGTCGATAATAACAAAGTTGTTTTTAATTCTAAGGGCAATGTTTATGTTACCGATCTTACAAGTACTGCTACGCCAGCTCCTGCATTTACAATTGCTCCTTTTGCGGATTACTCCACGATATACGCATTAGAAATCATAGACAACAAAATTTTTATTTCCGATGCTAAGGATTATCAGGAGGCTTCAAAGGTTTCTATTTATTCTTTAACAGGAGCACTTCAAAAATCTTTTACAGCGGGCATTATTGCTGGAGGTTTCTATAAAAATTAATTTTTCATCATTTGTGTTTTTAGGGTCCTGTCAGTTTTCTGTTAGGACTCTTTTTTTGTTTGACCGTGACATAATTATAAATTCTACATATCATTAAGCATAATATTTGCTTACTCTCAAGCAAAATAAAAACCTTAATTTTATAAAAAATTCGCAATGAGGGAAAAGATTGTCATCATCGGAGGTGGTTTCGCAGGTTTGCAGCTTGCACGGAATCTTAATAACCAGGGAAAATACAAAGTCATGGTTATTGATAAGATGAACCATCACATGTTCCAGCCCTTATTTTATCAGGTTGCAACAGGCAGAATAGAGCCATCCAATATTTCATTCCCCTTCAGAAAAATTTTCCAGCGATCCAAAAACATACAGTTCCGGATGACTGAGATCAAAAAAATCATTCCATCCGAAAATAAAGTGATTGGCGAAGATGGTGTTTTCACTTATGATAAATTGGTGATTGCAACAGGTTGTAAAACTAATTTCTTCGGAAACCAAAAGATGCAGGAACTGGCCTTGGGAATGAAAAACACACAGGAAGCCATTACGATCCGAAATCACATCCTGATGACTTTCGAAAAGATGATTATCGAAAGAAAAGCCAGTGACGATGGGAATTGGAATCTCGTGATCGTAGGAAGCGGACCCACAGGTGTGGAATTAGCGGGCGCATTTTCTGAAATGAAATCCAGCATCTTGCCAAGAGATTATCCAAGGATGAATTTTTCCGATCTTAATATCATCCTTATAAGTTCCAGCGACAAACCTTTGGATGCTATGAGTCAGGAATCTCAGGATGCAGCAGAAAAATATCTGGTTCAGCTGGGTGTCAATTTTATGAAAAATGAACGCGTGACGGAGTATGACGGCGAGACTATTTTTATGCAAAGCGGGAACTCAATCCCGACTAACAATGTCATTTGGGCAGCGGGTGTTACCGGAAATATCATTGATGATTTTAATAAAGAAAATCTCGTAAGAAACCGCTACATCGTTGACAGATATAACAAAGTCAAAGGATTTGACAATATTTTTGCCATCGGAGACATTGCCTATATGGAAACGCCAAAATATCCGCAAGCGCACCCACAATTAGCAAATGTCGCTATTAATCAGGGGAAAAATCTAGCCAGAAACTTTAAAAAAAATTCGGAAAAAGACTGGGAACAATACGAATATATCGACCGTGGATCTATGGCAACCATCGGAAAACACAGAGCAGTTGTAGACCTTCCAAAATTTAAATTTCAGGGATTTCTTGCTTGGTATTTCTGGATGTTCTTACATTTGATGCTGATTCTGAGTGTCAGAAACAAACTGGCGATTTTCTTCAACTGGATGTGGAGCTATATTAATAAAGACTCTTCTCTCCGATTGATCATTGCACCATCCAGGAAAAACCCTACAGAACAGTAATATAATCGGTAGTTGATAAATGATAATTGATTGCAATTCATCACTTATCATTTATCATTCATCATTTATAAATATGCGAATAGACATCATAAGTGTACTTCCCGAACTGATGGAAAGCCCGTTCCAAACGTCCATCCTGAAAAGAGCAATGGAAAAAGGACTGGCAGAAGTGCATTTTCACAATATAAGAGACTGGAGCAATAATAAGCATCGCAAAGTAGATGACGAACCGTATGGTGGCGGTGCAGGAATGATCATGACAGTTGAGCCTTTGGACCTCTGTATTTCTGAACTAAAATCCCAAAGAGACTACGACGAGATCATCTATCTCACACCAGAAGGCGAAACTTTGAACCAAAGAATTGCCAACACACTTTCTATCAAAGAAAATCTAATTTTCCTTTGCGGACATTACAAAGGCGTTGATCAAAGAGTTCGTGACCTTCACATTACAAAGGAAATTTCCATCGGCGATTATGTTTTGACTGGCGGAGAATTGGCGGCATGTGTCTTGGCAGATTCAGTAATACGACTTTTACCCGGCGTTTTGAATGATGAACAAAGTGCACTGACAGACAGTTTCCAGGACAATCTCCTTTCGCCACCGATCTACACAAGACCCGAAACTTATAAAGGATTATCTGTTCCCAAAATTTTATTGAGTGGGAATTCTGCAGCTATCGAAGATTGGTTGCACGATGAAGCCGTAAGAGTCACGAAAGAAAGACGACCGGATCTTTTGGAATAATTTGTGATTTTCACATTTGAAATATATCCTTTCTAAATATTTTTAGAGAGGTTTTTTATTTATTTTATTAATTATTATCTTTATTCAAAATTGGATTTATGCAGAAGACGGTTTACGATAAAACTGAGTTACGCAATTTTGTGAATGACAGCATTTCGGGAAAAGTGAAAACACTTGAGTTTTACCTTAATTTTTCTCTGGAAGCCAGCCGGGACATCAAGAAAACTTCAAAATACGATTCTATCAGAGAAGAGATTCAGGACGAAATTTATCTTTTGGACAAGCAAATGGTTTCGCTTAAAAATATGCAGAGAGAGATGCGAAAAGTCCTGAACTCTGCTTCAGAAAAAGTTAAACTTGGTTCACTTGTCATCACAAACAAAGCGCGCTTTTACATCTCCGTTTCTTTGGGGGAATTTTTCTTCCAAGGCGACCGCTTCTACGCCATCTCGCCAGAAAGTCCAATGGCACAGACAATGATGGGAATGCAAGCTGGCGATTCTTTTGTCCTCAATAAAATCGGACAGGAAATTGTGGAGGTGTTTTAGAGTGATGGAAGTCGGAAGATGGATGATGGAAGTTTTCCAGCGTGAGTCTTATCACTTTGTCCTTTTGCCTCGATTCTTGTATCTTTGAATATGGAAAACGCTAAAATTTTAAAAAACATCATAGAAGAGCGCAGAAGCATCTTCCCAAAAGATTACACCTACAAAGAAATCCCTCAACATATTCTTGATGAAATCCTAAGCAACGCCGTTCTGGCGCCCAATCACAAGCGCACGAAACCTTGGCGTTTCAAGACTTTCAAAGGTGAGGAAAAACAAAAATTGGGATTAGAACTTCAAAACATATATAAAAATTCAACAGCGGAAGCTCAGTTTCTTCAGAAGAAATATGATGATATTGGATTCAAAATTTCTAAAGCTGATGTCGTTGTTTCAATTGTTGTCAACTTCAGTGGATTGGTTCCGGATTGGGAGGAGATTTCGGCCGTTTCTATGGCGGTTCAAAATATGTATTTGACTTGCACGGCAAACAATATCGGTTGCTACTGGAGTTCCCCAAAAATCGTTGAGCAACTGAAAGATGCTTTGACCATTGAAGAAAACCAACAGTGTTTGGGATTGTTCTATATGGGAAGTTTGGATTAATGAATATCTACAAGAATTTCAGCGAACAAGAATTGATGATTGCATACAATGAATTGCTGGATAATTCCGGCAAAATCAACCCTGATATGCAGGAAATCCTTACGGAAAGAGCTTATAATGAAAAATTCTTTGCCATGGCAAATCACAAAAAAGTTGTCGTTAAAGAAAAGGGAAGAATTGCTTTTGAAATCAGCAAGTTGGTGGATCAGGGAAAATTCTTTGAAGAAATCGAGCCGACTATTTCTTCTGAAATTTTAAATAACGAAGAGTTGTTCAATTTTATTTTAGAAAAATATATTATTTTTCACAGCATTCAGGAAAATGATAAAGTTGATAAAAAGACTTTATACAAGAGTTTTATTGGTTTAATTGTTGGGACTTTTGCCGGAATTTCGTTTCTCTATTTGATTGTCACTTTCCTTCAAGCATTTAATTTCTTTTTCCTGATTCCGACCTATGTGGTTTGTTATTTGGTTATAAAAAAAATCACACGCAAAACGCGAGATAATTTGGCCGTTTTTATTTCCACTTTTCTTGCTACAATTTTCTCTTTGCTTGTCAGTTTTTTATTCATTGAAAGTCTTAATTAATTAATAATTATTTAATGCAAAAAGTTTCAATATTCTGGTTTCGTCGTGATCTTCGACTTGAAGACAACAAAGGTTTGTCTGAAGCTTTGAAGTCTGGCGAGAAAATCATTCCGGTTTTTATTTTTGATAAAGAAATCCTTGATCGTCTCGAAGATAAGTACGACCGACGAGTTGATTACATTCATCAGGCTATAGAAAAAATCAATACTGAACTGAATGAATCTGGAAGTAATCTTGTGACTTTTTACGGAAAATCTTTGGAAATTTTCCAACAGTTGCAAAAAGATTATAATGTAAAATCTGTCTATTGCAATCGGGATTATGAACCATCTGCCATTAAAAGAGATGAGGAAATAAAGGAATTTCTTAATTCAAAAAATATCGATTTTCTTGATTTTAAAGACCAGGTAATTTTTGAGAAAAATGAAGTTGCAAAAGACAATGGCGAACCTTACACAGTTTACACGCCTTTCTCAAACAAATGGAAAAAACTTCTGACCGAAGACGATTACAAATCGGTTAGGATTGATAAAACCCAATTTCTGAATTTACCTTCGAAGAAAATATTGAGCTTAAAAGAAATCGGATTTGAGAAAACAGATTTTGATTTTGAAGAACCTACATTGGAATCGAAAATAATCGATGATTACGACAAAACCAGAGATTTTCCAGCCGAAAACGGAACAACAAATTTGGGAATTGCACTCAGGTTCGGAACAATCTCTGTTCGGAAATCTGTGAAATTTGCCTTGAACCACAACGAAATCTGGCTAAATGAATTGATTTGGCGGGAATTCTTTATGCAAATCTTATTTCATTTTCCGAAAGTGGTGAATTACTGCTTCAAAGACAAATACGAAAATATCCCATGGCGAAATAACGAAGCCGAATTTGAAAAATGGTGCAACGGCGAAACCGGTTATCCCATTGTAGATGCAGGAATGCGCCAACTGAACCAAACCGGCAGAATGCACAACAGAATCCGAATGGTCACTGCAAGTTTTCTCACAAAACATCTTTTGATTGACTGGCGCTGGGGCGAGGCTTATTTTGCGAAGAAATTGTTGGACTACGACCTTTCAGCCAACAACGGAAACTGGCAATGGGCGGCAGGTTGCGGTTGCGATGCCGCACCTTATTTCCGAGTTTTCAATCCGGATGAGCAGACAAAAAAGTTTGACAAGGATTTGAAATACATCCGAAAATGGAATCCTGATTTTGAAAAAGACATTGTGGAGAACCGAATAGTGGAGCATAAATTTGCGAGGGAAAGAGCTCTGGAGACTTACAAGAAAGCTTTGAACTAATATTTCTAACCACAAATCGAAGATTCGACGAAGTCAAAAGGCACAAAAGTTTTTTAACACTTAAGTTGATGATAAGATTAGTGAGATAGCTCATTTAAGAACACACAAGTTTGGAAATCTTCGATTTTTTTATTTTGATAATCTCTAAATTCTGACAAATCGTGTTTGGATGACAAAACCCATAGCCCTGATTGCAGTGGAAATCCCACAGCAAGCGATGGGAAAAGCAAGGCGCGAGGAATTGCAACGGAAAGCAGGTTCCCGGCTCCGAAGATTAAAGTTTTTTTATTCAATATTCAAGGTTTGAAAAAACTTCCGACATCTGACTTCCAACTTCTAACTAAAATTTTTCGTAATCGAAAATTTTGTATATCTTTGCACACTTAATATTTAACCGGGACGTGTTCCCAAAATTTTAAAATTATATGTCAGTAAAAATCAGATTACAAAGACACGGATCTAAAGGGAAACCTTTTTTCCACATCGTGGTTGCAGATTCCAGAGCTAGAAGAGATGGTAGATTCATCGAAAAACTAGGAATCTATAACCCAATTACTAACCCTGCTACAATTGAATTGAACGTAGATTCTGCTGTACAATGGTTGAACAACGGTGCACAGCCAACTGACACTGCAAGAGCTATCCTTTCCTACAAAGGTGCTTTGTACAAAAAACACCTTCAAGGTGGTGTTGCTAAAGGTGCTTTTGACGAGGCTGAAGCTGAGAAGAGATTCGCTGCTTGGGTTGATGCTAAAGACGCTAAAGTACAAGGTAAAGTTGAAGGTTTATCTACAGCAAAATCTGACGCTAAGAAAGCGGCTTTGGAAGCTGAAGCTAAAGTAAACCAGGCAAGAGTTGACGCTGCTCAAAAAGTTTTGGATGATGCAAAAGCTGAAGAGGCTGCTAAAGCTGCTGAAGCTAAAGCTGCTGAAGAAGCTGCAAACGCACCTGCTGAAGTAGAAGCAACTGAAGAAACAGTAGCTGAAACAACTGAAGAGACTCCTGCTGCTGAAGCAGAAGGAACTGAAGAAACTCAGGCTTAATTCTTTAACAAAAGATACAATCTCAAAGACACGATAATATCGTGTCTTTGTTGTTTAATAAAATTTACCACCGGAACTCATGAGAAAAGAAGACTGCTATTTTTTAGGAACCATTACCAGAACACACGGCTTGCAAGGAAACGTTATCCTAAAACTAGACACAGACCAACCTGAAATGTACGACAAACTGACATCGATTTTTTTGGAAATCAATGGATTGCTGGTTCCGTTTTTTGTTGAAAAACAACAGTGGCAGAGAGGTGATACGAAAATCCTTTCTTTCAAAAATTCTTCCGAAGCTTTGGTAAATCAAACGATTGGAAAAGGTGTTTATCTTCCGCTTTCTACCCTACCTCCATTGACTGGTAAAAAATTCTATTACCACGAAGTTGTCGGTTACGAAATCCGTGAAGAAGATGGGAAATCTTGCGGAACTATTGTTTCCATCAATGATATGACGGCTCAGAACTATTTCATTCTGAATCTTGCAGGAAAAGAAATCATTATTCCGCTTATTAAAGATTGGATTCTTGAGGTAAATCGTGAAGAGAAATTCATCAAAATGTTTTTACCGGAAGGTTTGATGGATGTTTTCTTGGTGCCTTCGAAAAAGGATGAGTAATTTTTAAATTGAATTCTTCAGACTTTCTATTCTTTCCAACATACTGTTGAAAAATTTTTTGCGGTCGCGTTGCCCGGAAAAGCTGAGCGATGTGGAGTTTTTGATTTGATGCTGAAAAAAATTGAGCGCATCATCACAAGTACTTTGGTCATCCGTCATCATATATCCGAACATATTGTACGGCACGAAAAGTGACGATTTTTCTTCATTTTTAAATAAAATACTGTTGTTCAGAATCAGAATATCGTGGGCATAAATATGGAAATTTTTGTTTTCATTTTCTGCTTTCTTCTCGATGCTTTTGATTAATATTTTTAGTTCTTCGAGAATTAATTTCGCAGTTTCTTTAGACAGAATTTCGATTTCTGAATAAAATAAAACCTGATTCAGAATACTGGAAATCGTGGTATTGTTCCATATTTCCGTGACATTCAGATTTTCATAAAGGTTTTTCAAATCTTCACTTTTGTCGGAATATCGTTCCAATTTGAAATTATCAAATGGTTGCATAAAATCTTTTTCATTCAAGAGATTCATCCAGACAAACAATTTAAATCTCGACAAAACTGAATCAGAAATCGTATAGAAAAACGGAATATCCTTAGCGGAATAGTAAACCTCGGTTTCTTTGTTGATTTTGAAATCATTAAGAAGATGCAATGCGTCATCAAAATAATTCAGCAAATCCGTAACGGTTCTGATGGGTTTGGTTTTCTTCGCAATGATTTGGTTGTCGCTTTTCATAAAACCATCCAGCGAAATATTGTAGAATTTTGCCAAAACTAGACTTTCTTCCAGAGAAAACTTAGATTTCATCGAAGTTCTTCGGTGCGCGGCGTCGTAGCTGATGTTGAGGACATTGGCAATCTCATCGTTCAGAGATTTGTCTCCAATCTTGCTTCGAATCTGTTTCAATAAAAGTTCCTGATACATCTTTTGCGATTTTCACAAATTTAGAAAAAATATTAATTCTTTTCCGCATTGAGAAGCTTGAGTTTCGAATATAATTTTGAATCATAATTAAAATCAATTGTTATGAAAACGAAATTATTAATACTCTCAATTTTTATTTGCGCCTTCTCTTTTGGACAAGATTCCTTAAAGCAAGATTTAAAGCTAAAATCTGGATTGGTCACTTTCAATCCTTCAAAAGTTACAAGAAATACAAATGGAATCAATCTCGGCATTCTTGATGAATATCAAAAACAAAGAATCAACGGAATTAATCTTCAGGCAAATCCAATCACATTATTATATCTACTAATTCCAAAAGCTATTGAACTTCCGAAAAAAGGCGAGGAAACTGTGACTGTAAATGGCCTCCATATTTCCACAGGAGGAATGATGGATGGCAAAAAATTAAACGGAATTGGGATTTCTATGTATCATATTGCTCAGGAAACCAATGGGATTTCAATCAATAGCTTCAATAGTAATATTGGAAAAATGAATGGCGTACAAATCTCCTGGTTGAATAACTCTATCGAAAAAGGAAATGGACTTCAACTTTCATTTTCAAATAGCGGTGATAAATTCAATGGTTTACAAATTGGCCTCGGGAATGAAATTAATTCAGGACACGGCATTCAAATCGGGTTTTATAATTCTACAAAAAAGCTAAAAGGTCTGCAAGTAGGCGTCATTAATAAATCCGAAAACAGAGGTTTCCAAATCGGTTTTTGGAACAAGAATTCTAAACGTACAATGCCATTCATAAATTTTTAAAAATGAAATATTTACTCTTTTTACTAGTCTCTTCATTTTTAAATGCTCAAGAAATGGAGAAAAAATGGATTATCGAAATGGGCGGATTTCAAAGTTTTGCTAAGCAAAAACAAAGCAATCAACCAGGAGTTTTATTGGGAATTTGGCGTAGTTCTCCTGTTGAAGAAAATGTAAGATTAGAATTAGGTGGTAACTTCAGATTGAGCTCTAGTACTTATAATTTCAAATATAAAAAATCAGGCAAAACGTTCGACATTGAAACCAAGGAATATGTTTTGAATCTTGGAGGAAGAATGATAAAAGAATTTAAAATTAAGAATCAAAGAATAGAATGGATAAGTGAATTAAGTTTTAATAATATATTTTTCGGAGGTAAGGATATTCCAGATGATCAAGAAAATGAAACAAATGAGAATCAAGTAGTTCTTCATACCAATTTCGATTCTGAAAACCTTTCTACACTTCAGTTTGGACAAGGACTGAGGATTTGGAAAGGAAATATTGGACTTGGAATCAAAGCGAGCATTACGCCTTATCGACTTTGGTACAAAACAACTACTCCAAATCAATTCAATGTATTTTCTGCAGAAGCGACGATTTCTATAAAACTTTAAATCATTAAAATGTACTACATTTTAATTACAACGTTTTTTCGTAAATTTGCACTCACTAATTTTTGATAATGAAACGACAGACAATTAAAGACCTATTAGCAGATTACAAAAAAGTATTACATCACGACATTACCGTTCAGGGTTGGGTTCGGGCTTTCCGTTCCAATCGCTTTATCGCTCTAAATGATGGTTCTACGATTAATAATTTGCAGATCGTGGTTGATTTTGAAAGTTTTGATGAGGAAACCATCAAGAAAATCAATACGGCTTCGTCTTTGAAAATTGTAGGTGAAGTGGTGGAAAGCCAGGGCGCAGGACAAACTGTGGAAATCATTGCGAAAAAAATCACAATTCTGGGCGATAATTTCTTTGAGGAATTACAATCCACGATTCTTCAGCCAAAGAAACACAGTTTGGAGAAATTGCGTGAACAAGCGCATTTGAGATTCAGAACCAATGTTTTTGGCGCAGTTTTCAGAATCCGTCACTCGGTGAGTTTTGCGATTCACTCTTTCTTTAATCAAAATCAATTTTTCTACATCAACACGCCAATCATCACGGGAGCTGATGCAGAAGGCGCTGGCGAAATGTTCAGCGTTACAAATTTTGACCTTAATAATATGCCTAAAACCGAAGAAGGCGAAATCGATTTTTCTCAGGATTTTTTCGGAAAGAAAACCAATTTGACGGTTTCTGGTCAGCTTGAGGGTGAAACTGCAGCGATGGGATTGGGAAGAATTTACACTTTTGGACCTACTTTCCGTGCAGAAAATTCTAACACAACGCGTCACTTAGCTGAATTCTGGATGATTGAGCCGGAAGTTGCGTTCAACAATCTTGAAAATAACATTGACCTTGCTGAGGATTTCTTGAAATATGTGATTCAGTACGTTTTGGATCACTGCAAAGACGATTTGGAATTCCTTGACAAACGTTTCGAAGAAGAGCAGAAATCAAAACCGGAGAAAGACAGAGCAAAAGAAGGCTTGATAGAAAAACTTCAAAACGTGGTTGCGAAGCGTTTCAAAAGAGTTTCTTATACGGAAGCGATTGAGATTTTATTAAACTCAAAGGAAAATAAAAAAGGCAAATTCCAATATCCGATTGAGAAATGGGGAACCGATTTGCAGTCTGAGCACGAAAGATATTTGGTGGAGAAACATTTCGAAACGCCCGTTGTTCTTTTCGATTATCCGAAAGAAATCAAGGCTTTCTATATGAAACTGAATGACGACGGAAAAACGGTTGCCGCAATGGACGTTCTTTTCCCGGGAATCGGCGAAATCATCGGCGGTTCTGAAAGAGAAGCGAGACACGATGTCCTTCTTGAGAAGATGAAAGACTTTGGTGTTGATGAGCACGAACTTTGGTGGTATCTTGATACTAGAAAATTCGGTTCTGTGCCACACGCCGGATTTGGTTTAGGATTGGAAAGATTGGTTCTTTTCGTAACCGGAATGACGAACATCAGAGACGTGATTCCTTTCCCGAGAACGCCTAAGAATGCAGAATTTTAAGCATTAATTAAATATAAAAAGCAAAATTCCTTCAGTTTTAATTGAAGGAATTTTTTATTAACTTTACTTAAATTTTTAAAATGAGCACCATCACTTTACATAACGAATCTGAAAATCAATTAAAATTAATTGAAGCGCTTTTGAAGGAATTGAATATAAAATTTGAGGTTTCGAAAAAAGAAAAGTTAACAGATTGGCAACAAAATCAATTGCAAGAGGGCATTGACCAGGCCAATCGAGGAGAATTTTTCACTGAAGATGAAGCTGAAAAAATTCTTGATAAATGTTTCAAATAAAATGGACAAAAAAAGCTTTGCTTTCTTTAGCAGAAACTTTAGAATATTGGAATATTCATAATTCATCCGAAACTTATTCAAAAAAGTTGAGAATTGAAGTCAAGAAAAAACAATTAGAGCTATCTGAAAATCCTAAGATTGGAATAGAACTGCCTTTGATGAAATATATAAAATTAAAATCCTTAAATATTATTCATTATTTTTCAGAATTGAAAAAGATACAATAGAGATTCTTGCCTTTTGGGACAACCGAAGAAATCCGGACAACCTCGAACTATAAAACAAAAAAACCTTCAGATTTTCTGAAGGTTTTTTGTTAACTTTTATTAACTCATCAAAAATCGTGCTAAACTTGTTGTTTTTTGAAAATAAATTTTTAACTTCGTGATCGTTAATCATAACTGAGAAACGTTACAATTATGCTAAAGCAAAATCTACAAATGCGACTTGGGCAGAAACTTGCCCCTCAACAAATCCAACTGATGAAATTGATTCAACTTCACACTTTGGAATTTGAAGAAGAACTCGAAAGAGAGCTTGAGGAAAATCCTGCTTTGGAAAAAGTAAACGAGGAAGAAAGCAAAGAAGACGACTACACGGCAGCAGAAGAAGCTTACGAAAACGAAGGCACAGAAAGCATAGAGACGGATTTCGATGTTAATGACTATCTTTATGATGACGAGCCAAATTACAAAACCGCCAGCAGCAACTATTCTGCGGATGACGAGGAGTTTGACAACCAATCCCTTTTAACAGAAGGACAGACACTTTACGATTATCTTCTGGAGCAAATACGCCTGTCGACGGTGGAGGAAGAAGATTTGAAAATCTGCGAATACGTGATTGGAAACCTTGACACAGATGGATATTTGAGAAGAGAAATAAAATCAATCGTTGATGATTTGGCATTCTCACAAGGTATCTATACTACCGTAGAAAAGGTAACGGATATTCTGGAAAATTATGTTCAGAAACTGGATCCGCCGGGTGTTGGTGCGAGAGATTTGAGAGAATGCTTATTACTTCAAATCGAGAAAAAAGTAAGTTCTAACAAAACTATCATTCTTGCCGGAAACATTCTGAGAAACCAATTTGACGCACTTGCTAACAAGCATTACAATAAAATTATTCAGAAATACGACATCGAGGAAGATGACCTGAAAGATGCATTGGATGAGATCGCAAAACTCTCCCCTAAAGTTGGTGGAAACTTTGATACACAAACGATTACAATCAACCAGGAAATCATTCCGGATTTTGTACTCCAAGTGAAAGACAATCAGGTAATTCCTACATTAAACAACAAAAACGCACCTTCTTTAAGAGTTTCTGACGAGTACAAAGAAATTTTAACTACTTATTCTCATGATAAGAAGTCTGCAGAACACAAGCAAGCAGCGCTTTTCATCAAGCAAAAACTGGATGCTGCGAAATGGTATATTGATGCAATTAACCAAAGACAGAATACGCTTTTGCAAACCATTACCGCGATTGTAAAACTTCAGAAAGATTATTTTATCTCTGGCGACGAGAAAAACATCAGACCAATGATTCTGAAAGATGTTGCTGATATTACCGGTTTCGATATTTCCACGATTTCCAGAGTTGTGAAAAGTAAATACGCTGACACACCAAACGGAATTGTTTATTTGAAAAACCTTTTCTCAGATTCATTAACAAATGACGACGGTGAAGAAGTTTCTACAAAAGAAATCAAACAACATTTGCAGGAAGCCATCGATAAAGAAAATAAAAGAAAACCTTGTACAGATGATGCTTTGGTAGGAATTCTAAAAGAAAAAGGCTACAACATTGCGAGAAGAACAATCGCAAAATACCGGGAACAACTCAATATTCCGGTCGCAAGATTAAGAAAAGAATTATAATAGACAGAATCCCGAATGAATTTCGGGATTTTTCATTTTAATCAATACAGAATACTTATCAAATTTGAAATATTATTAACATTCCATTAAAGTTATTTAGAAAGATTACAAACTGTATTTTTGTGACATTTCTCAATGTTACTTGGCTCAACTATTTTCTAAATTTGTGGAAATTCAAATAACAAACAGAATTATGGCAGGGATTACGTCTTCTATAGGCAGAAAATATGCTATGGCACTTTCAGCAATGTTTTTGCTGATTTTCCTGATAATGCATCTTTCCGTAAATTTATTATCAATTTTCGGAGAAACGGCTTACAATAATGCCTCTCAATTTATGGGATACAATCCCTTGATTCAATTTTTGATGCAGCCAGTGCTAATGGTTGCGGTAATTTTCCATTTCGTAATGGGATTTATACTGGAAATAAGAAACAACAGAGCAAGGCCAATTAAATATGCAATGAACAAAGGGGAAGCTAATTCCACCTGGATGTCACGAAATATGATTATTACAGGTGCGGTAATTTTAGCATTTCTTGGTCTGCACATGTATGATTTCTGGTATCACGAGATGAATTATAAATACATTGAAGGTCTGCCCGTAAAGGAAAACCGTTTCTGGGAAGATCTGCATGGTAAATTCAGTAATATCTGGAGAGTTGTACTTTACGTTATTGCATTTGTACTATTAGGCTTGCACTTAGCACATGGCTTCCAGTCTTCTTTCCAGTCAATAGGAGCAAGACATCCTAAGTACACACCTTTTATCAAAGCATTTGGAAACTGGTATTCTGTACTTATTCCATTAGGATTTATTATCATCGCAATTTATCATTTCGTTACTCAATAATAATAAAATTAATTATGGGTTTAGATTCAAAAATTCCTGCTGGTCCACTTAAGGATAAATGGAAAAATCATAAAGATCACATGAACTTGGTTGCACCAAACAACCGGGACAAAATAGATATTATCATTATCGGAACAGGATTGGCCGGCGGTTCTGCTGCTGCTACTCTTGCCGAGCAAGGTTATAATGTAAAAGCATTCTGCTATCAGGACTCTCCACGAAGAGCGCACTCTATTGCTGCTCAGGGTGGTATTAATGCCGCTAAGAATTACCAAGGCGACGGAGATTCAACTTATAGATTATTCTATGACACCATCAAAGGTGGAGATTACCGCGCAAGAGAAGGTAATGTTTACAGATTGGCGGAAGTTTCTGCTAATATCATCGATCAATGTGTGGCACAAGGTGTACCATTCGGAAGAGAATATGGCGGACAATTGGACAACCGTTCATTTGGTGGCGTTCAGGTAAAAAGAACTTTCTATGCAAAAGGACAAACTGGACAACAGTTATTATTAGGAGCCTATTCTGCAATGAGCCGTCAAATCGGTAAAGGCAGAATCAAAATGCACAACCGTCACGAGATGCTAGATCTTGTCATCGTTGATGGAAAAGCGAGAGGAATTATCGCAAGAAACCTTGTAACAGGTGAGATCGAAAAACATTCAGCTCACGCGGTTGTCATCGCTTCCGGAGGTTACGGAAACGTATATTTCCTTTCTACCAATGCAATGGGATCGAACGTTTCTGCAGCTTGGAAGATTCATAAAAAAGGAGCGTACTTCGCAAATCCTTGTTATGTTCAGATCCACCCGACTTGTATTCCGGTTCACGGAACGCAGCAGTCTAAATTGACATTGATGTCAGAATCTCTTAGAAACTCAGGAAGAATCTGGGTTCCTAAAAACATTGAAGATTCTGTTGCCATCAGAGAAGGAAGATTGAGACCAGAAAATATCGCAGAAGAAAACAGAGATTACTATCTTGAAAGAAGATATCCTGCATTTGGAAATTTAGTACCAAGAGACGTAGCTTCCAGAGCTGGAAAAGAGCGTTGCGATGCCGGATACGGAATCGAAAATAATGATACGAAAGAAGGCGTTTATCTGGATTTCTCTACAGAAATCATGAAAAAAGGTAAGGAAGCCGCTATCGAAAAACATATTCATAATCCTACAGATCAGCAAATTTATGATCTTGGAAAAGCCTGGATCGAGGAGAAATACGGTAACTTATTCGTAATGTACGAGAAAATTACTGCTGACGATCCTTACAAAACGCCAATGAAAATTTACCCGGCAGTTCACTACACAATGGGTGGAGTTTGGGTTGATTATAATCTTCAATCTACTATTCCCGGATGTTTCGTAATTGGAGAAGCTAACTTCTCAGATCACGGTGCCAACAGACTAGGAGCTTCTGCTCTGATGCAAGGTTTAGCAGACGGATATTTCGTTTTACCTTACACGATTGCTGATTATTTATCAGCAGATATCAGAACTGGGAAAATCTCTACAGACACTCCGGAATTCAACGAAGCTGAAAAAGAAATTAAAGAAAAAATCAATTTCTTCCTTACAAATAAAGGAACGCATACAGTAGATCATTTCCACAAACAATTGGGTCACATTATGTGGAACAAAGTTGGGATGGGAAGAACGCCAGAAGGCCTGAGAGAAGCGATTAAAGAAATCGAAGAAGTAAGAAATAACTTCTGGAAGGATGTAAGAGTTCCTGGCGATGCTGATAATTTGAATCCTGAATTGGAAAAAGCTTTCAGAGTTGCTGATTTCTTGGAACTAGGACAATTAATGGCAATTGATGCACTGAACAGAAACGAATCTTGTGGAGGACATTTCCGTGAAGATCACGCAACACCGGAAGGTGAAGCAGAACGTGACGATGTGAATTACAAATATGTTGCAGCCTGGGAATACAAAGGTATGGACATCAATCAATCTGTAGTGCACAAAGAAGACCTTGTGTATGAGAACATTGAAGTTAAAGCAAGAAGTTACAAATAATCTCCATTCAAAAATATATAAAAATGAGTGCAAAAAAAGGCTTAAATCTTACGCTGAAAATTTGGAGACAAAAAAATAATAAGTCGAAGGGACAATTCGATACCTATAAAATTTCTGATGTTTCTACAGATTCTTCATTCCTGGAAATGTTGGATATCCTAAACGAACAGTTAATCAACGAAGGGAAAGATCCTGTTGCCTTCGATCACGATTGTCGCGAGGGAATCTGCGGAATGTGTTCACTTTACATTAATGGTAGAGCGCACGGCCCGGATACTGGGATAACGACTTGCCAGCTGCATATGCGTCATTTCAAAGACGGCGAAACCATCCACATCGAACCTTGGAGAAGTGCCGCTTTTCCGGTAATCAAGGATTTGGTGGTTGACAGAAGTGCTTTTGACAGAGTAATGGCTGCCGGCGGATTCGTATCAGTCAATACCTCAGGAAACACTTTAGATGCCAACGCTATCCTGGTGCCGAAAGAAGACGCTGACAAAGCGATGGATGCTGCGGCTTGTATCGGTTGTGGTGCTTGTGTGGCTTCTTGTAAAAACGGCTCAGCAATGTTGTTCGTTGGTGCAAAAGTATCTCAGTTCGCATTGTTGCCACAAGGTCGTGTAGAGGCGACTAGAAGAGTCCTGAATATGGTAAAAGCAATGGATGAAGAAGGATTTGGAAACTGTTCCAATACCGGCGCTTGTGAAGTAGAATGTCCGAAAGGAATCTCTCTCGAGAACATCGCAAGAATGAACAGAGAATATGCATCTGCAAACCTTAAAACTGCAAATCCATAATCATCAAGATTTTAGAAGTTAGATATTAGAATTTACACTAATATTTCAAAATACAAATCCGGTTGAGTTTTTCAATCGGATTTTTTGTGGATTATTATTTGGGCAGCTTTATCCGTCTTCCATTCATTGCCAAACCTAACGTAGTGGTTCGACGGAGTCAATCTTTTGCCAACGCATTTCCAGCCACAAAAAAGGATTTCCACTCAAGCCGGGCTGCGGATTTCAGTACAAAACAACATTTGTCTATAAAACGAAAACCAGTTCAAAATCTGAAACTTTGAACTGGCTTTAATATCTAAAAATTAATCTGCAAATTCGCTAAATCTGAGAGAAAGATTTATTTACAGATCAAAAACGCTCGGTCTTTTCGTCACAATACAATCCTTAACCCAAAGCATAAAAGCCAATCCAAGATAAAACAAAAAGAAAATCCCAGCCGTTGCAAACGTTGAATAAATAAAGAAAACACGCAGTTTCGAAACCGGAATTCCCAGTTTGTGTCCATACCTAGTAAGCACACCAAACCACTCTTTTTCCATTTTATGGCGCAGACTGTTTATGATAATTGGCTCTTTCATTTTCGAATATTTACTTTAATCCGGGCTCTTCAACAACTGAAAACCGATACTGCAATTTAAGCATTTTTTCTGAGTGCAAAATGTTTTGTATTGGTAAAGAAAAGCCTGTGTCTGCAAAGCATTCCCGAATTTGACACCCAAGTTTTTCCATTCATCAAGAACAGAATTTTTTTCAGGTTTAAGTTATTTATACAAGTCAAAAATCTCGTCAGCTATTTCCGGATTGTGATTCTTCTGATAAAAATATTTGATGGGTAAAATCGCATTAATAATGATTAAATCAATGAAATCTTTACTCAGTAATTTCCGACTTTCAACAGGAGAAATTTTCCCAAAATTAAAATGATTATCCCAATATTTCGACGCTGAAACATCTTCGAAAATCAAGTACAAATCAGCAATCATTTTTGCTTCGATAATTTTCGAAAAAAGATTTGGCTGAAAATGATAAAGATTTGCGAGTTGAGAAATACGAATCGTTGGGAAATTTGGTGGACGAAGTTTTGAGAATTTCGGAGCGATTCTTACTTCGGATAAATTAAATTTCACTTTCAAAAAATCAAATTCACGTTTCCAAACTTTCATTATATCATCTTTCGGTTCCTCAAGAAAATTGCAAATCCCAAACAACAAAGCTTCCAATTGAACTTTATTCTGTTTGATTTTTTGAATAACGGAAAAGTCCAGACTTTCTGCCAATTGAAGAAAAATATCCGCATTTACTTTTAATCCAAAAGTATAAGCCAATTGTTGAAACAAAACAGCTTCGTAATTATTTTGATTTTTCTTTAATGATAATTCCAACGACTCAGATTTAAAATCCAGTTTCTTGAGCAAAACTTCTTCTTCAAAAAACAAGGGCATTTTATCTTTATCAAACAAATCTTCACAAGGAATAAACGAATGTTCTTCCCGCAGATTTTGATGTTTCTGAATCAAGGTTTCATCAATATAGCCTTTCAGTTCCAAAGTCGGAATCTTTTGGTTTTCCAATTCGGGAATGTCGCAATCATTGATGTAAACGGCGTGAAGAATCAGATTTCCAAATTCGGGATTTCCAGAATGGTTGTGGAAAAACCAATCGGAAGCTTTGGTATGAATCTCGATGTTTCCGGCGAAAATTAGGTCGTCTATTTTAATTTTAGCAAACAAAAAATCCGGCCCTGAATTCTTGTTCCATTCGCCAAAGTCTAAGATTTCGATATTTTTCCCGTCCACGGAAACAAAATCGAAACGTCGGAATTTCTTAAAATTCCAGAGATATTGTAATATTTCTTCATTCATTTGTGTATTTGATTTTCGTTAAACAAAAACCCTTTCAAAGTATTTGACTTCGAAAGGGTTAAGTTATAAAAATTTTGGAAATTTCTGATTATTATTTAAATAAAGTTATAATTCTAAGGTTTGTAATTTTTTATTAACCTGTAAGTCTTGCAAGATTCTTCAGTTTCTCGTAAGACTATCTGACTTTTACTAAGTTTAATATCTTCATTATAAGTTCCTTTCCCAAAGTCCATTCCTAATATAGGATGAAAAACTTGACTTCTCATTATTTTTGTTTTATTTCCTTGAAAAAAGAGAACAGCATCAAATTTTCCTGTTGGTGTTTGTACATATCTCTCATAATATGAAGATATATTTACTGCTAAAAATGCAACTTTTCCGTCTTCATAAATATAAATGTATTTTTCATATTTTCCATCAGAGGTACTTTTTACTTTTTCAGTCATTGTATTCAAATCATTAGTACACTTAAATAAACCTTCAGATTTGTATAAGGTATTGAAATTTACATCAACTTTTTCTGGATTAAATTTTTTCAATTTTTTAATCATCCTTTTCTGAATATCTTCATTTGTATAAGACACACACGAATTCAAAATTAGAATTAAAAAAAGACTTAAATAAAATGACAATATCTTCAAAACATTTTTTTATTTTAATTTCCAGCGTCAATCAACTTCGCTTCTTCAAACTTCGCAATCGTCGTTTCGTACATTTCGATGTAGATTGGAAGGATATTTTTGAGGTCAAATTTCAGTGCTTGTGCTTTCGCATTCTTTTTCATTTCGGCAAGAAGGTCTTCATTGCTCAAAAGTTTGATACAGTAATTGGACATTGCTTCCACATTTCCGATTTCAGCCAGGAAACCAGTTTCTCCTTGAATATTAACTTCCGGAATTCCACCAGCATTACTACTGATCACAGGCGTTCTTGCCGCCATCGCTTCCAAAGCCGCCAATCCGAAACTTTCCTGCTCAGAAGGCAAAAGAAAGACATCTGAAAGTTGTAGAATTCTATAAAGGTCATTCACTTTTCCAAGTAATTTTATTTTTCCAATCAATTCTGGATTTTCTTCCAAAAACTGATTGATTTTTTCCATTTCTGGACCTTCACCAATAATGATAAGTTTTGATTTTATTTTTTTATTGACATTCTTGAAAATCTCCAAAACATCCTGAATCCTTTTAACCGGACGAAGATTGGAAACGTGAATCAGGATCTTCTCATCGTCAGTCGCAAACTGTTCTCTTTGGCAAGTTTTGCAATCTTCATCAAAAACCGAATTATCTATAAAGTTAGTAATTACCTGAATCTCTTTCTGAATATTAAAAAACTGAAGCGTATCTTTTTTCAAACTTTCGGAAACTGACGTAATCGCATCGCTCTGATTGATGGAGAATTCCACAGCATGTTTGTAACTTGGATGTTGTCCAACTAAAGTAATATCTGTGCCATGAAGTGTGGTAACCAAAGGTACATCCTTGTGCTCTGCCTTCAACATTTGCTTTGCCGTGTACGCCGCATAAGCGTAAGGAATTGCATAATGCGCGTGCAAAATATCCAATTTATAGAGATTCACAACTCGGTAAATCATAGATGACAGAGCGATATCGTAAGGCTGATACTGGAACAGTGGATAAGTCTGAACATTCACTTTATGGAAAAAAATATTTGGATTGGTGACGTCTAAACGTGCTGGCAGTGCGGAACTTATGAAATGAACTTCATAGCCTTTATCGGCAAGACTCATTCCTAATTCTGTTGCTACAATTCCGCTTCCGCCGTAAGTTGGGTAACAAAGTATACCTATTTTCATTTCTTTTTGTACAATGTATTATGTAAAAAGTACAATGACTTTTTATTTGATTTATATTAGTTATCTCAAAATTATTTACTCAAATCAATCTCATTTGACCAAATTATTTTGATCTTCTTTCCTGAATCTACATTTCTAAGATAGTCGTCAAAATTATTATAGACATCATTGGTTTCAGCTTTTATAACTAAACCCACTTTTGTTTTTGATAATTCATCATTTACTTTTTCATCAGTAATATTATTATCTTTTAGAATATAAAACTCAAAATCTTTATATTCATCAGATTTCAATAAATGAGTCATAGGAAAGTTGGAATCACAATCTGTAGGCAATAAAGTTACCAATAATTTCTTTTTGTTATTAGTTGTAAAATCTTGTACAAAAGAACAAGACATTGTCCAAAATTTGATTTCTTTAATTGTATTATTTTTAACTGTTGCCTTTACCTTATAACCTATTTTTGATGGTCGATAAGCCAGCATATTTTCATTATTAAATTTAGTCAGATTTGATTTTATTAATTCAACTTCAACTGTCAAATCCTTTTCTTTTTTTGAACAAGAAAGAACGATAATTAAAGTAAAAAAAAATATTGCGAATCTCATTTTGTTCCAAATTTACTCAATTACAGTCTTAGAATTTTTTGTTTCCGAACTATTTTTTCTATCGGTTTGATTGGTTGGGATTTTAGTGTCAATATCCATTCCCATTCCGAATTTCAGATTATCATTGACTAAAACCGGAAGTCTTCCCACGATTTTCGTTTGACCTAAAATTCCCTTGGCTGTAGCTTTCATCGCATCGTCATTATTTTCGTAAGAAACTAAGACTGTGGAAACTTTAGAAATATCAATATCTTTTAAAGCGTAAGGACTTCCGAAAACATCCAGAATTACATTTTGATTTTTACTTAAATCTGAAAGAACCTTTTTGCTTGAATCCGAAATTTTATAAGGTTTATAAGCGGTTGAATTATCTTTGTGAAAACCAATAATTACCTTTGAATTAGTCGGAATTGTAGAGATTTCATTTGACTTTTTAAGAATTACCGTTGTTCCTGTATTTAATTGATTGAGGAAAGTTTCATAACTCGCTTCTTCCAGTGGAACGTAATAGTAAGTTTCTTTGCAATCCAATGGCAATAATTTTTTGTCATCTTTAAGTAAAGTCAAGGCGTTGGAATACATTTTCTGAACGATTTCGGAATGTGAAGCATTGTTCAAATCTTCATTGACGTTTTCCGGATTGACGTTGGAATATTGATTTAGACCTAAAAAATATTTTGTCAACAAAATTTTCTTCACGCTCTCTTCTACTCTGCTTTGTGGAATTTCTTTATTATCAAGCGCATTTTGAATCAGTTTTTTTCCGGTTGCAACATCCTGTGAAAACAGCATAATATCATTGCCGGCTTTGAAAGCCATTGCATCCAATTCTCCCGCCTTGAATTTGTTTGCAACGGCTCCCATATTAAGCGCATCAGTGATAATCAAACCTTTGTAGCCATATTTTTCTTTTAAAAGTCCGGTAATGATTTTTTTAGAAATGGAAGCTGGAATTCCTTTTTCATTTTCAAGATTTGGAACGTAAAGATGAGCAACCATTACACCACCAATTGATTTATTCATCAACGCTTTGAATGGTGCTAATTCAACTTGTTCCAATCTTTCCATAGTGTGGGGGACAACCGGCAAATCCAAGTGTGAATCTGTGGAAGTATCACCGTGGCCAGGAAAATGTTTGATGGCCGCTAGAATCTTATTATCCTGCAAACCGTTGGAATAAGCCAAGGCAGAATTCACCACATTATTAACATCGGAACCGAAACTTCTGTTTCCAATGATTGGATTGTTTGGATTTGTGTTGACATCTACAACGGGCGCAAAATCCCAATTGACGCCCATTCTCCTGCAATCTTCTGCAATTTTGGAAGACATTTCGTGAATCAGATTTTTATCCTGAATGGCTCCCAAGGTAATCGCCCACGGATATTTGTGTGCTTTTGCAATCCTCTGGAAAACGCCCCATTCCGCATCCATCCCAATCATCAGCGGCACTTTTGATTTAGATTGAAATTCATTGACTAAGTTTATTTCTCTCGCCGCATCGTCTTGCATCAGAATCAATCCACCGATTTTATCATTCAGAACAATATTTCTGATTTGGCTAATGTGAGCTTCGTCTTTGTTCGTGTATAGTGCAACGATGAAAAGCTGACCGAGTTTCTCCTCTTGCGAAAGTGAATTGTAAGTTTTATCAACCCAATCATTCGCCTTTTTAATTTCCGATTTGGAAATGTTTTTCGGTTGATACTGAGGGTAGTAAAATTGCGAAATAAAAGTTATTATTATGAGACTTAACCTTTTCATTTTTTTGATATCTAAAATTTTAGAAACTTTCCATAAAGATATTAAATCCGATGAAAATGGCTATTTTTATGGTCTGTTATTTGTAATTAAATTTATAACGTAAATAATTAAACTTATGAAAAAATTCCTTCCCCTCGTATTATTACTGATTTCCAGTATATTTATCTTTAGTTGTAAAGATGATGACGATGATTATGTACAAGTAGAAGTTGACTATCCAACTGTTTATGACATTAATGTCAATCTTGTACAAAATGCTACTAATTATTACGGTTACAATCAGCCATTTAATTTTCCTTTATTAAGTCAAGATATTGTTTTGGTATACCGTAAAAATAATCCTGGACAAAATAGTCCAATCTGGGAGCCGCTTCCAAAAACTTACTTCTTCGGGAGCGATGAGATGGATTATACTTTCGACTTCACAAGAGAGGATGTCCAAATTGATCTGAACACCAATTTTGATCTTTCTTTAACTGATGCTGCTTTTAAAAGCCAATATATCAACGGACAAACTTTCAGAGTTGTTTTGGTTCCTGCGGTCTTTGGTGGCAAAAGTTCTGTAGATCCTAGAAAATTAAGCTATGAAGAAGTGATTAGACTTTATAAGATTGACGACAGTAAAATCGGAAAATTATAGGCTTACATTCAGAATAAAAACTTAAACCACATTCATTTGTGGTTTTTTTATTGATGAAAATAAATAATACTAAATTAGTATGAATTGAAATTTTTATCATTAAATTTGTTATCCATTAATCAAAAAAATATTAATAATATGTCTATTAAACTTGGTGATACAGCTCCCGATTTCGATGCAGAAAGCAGTCTTGGAAAACTTAATTTTTATGAATACCTAGGCGATTCCTGGGGAATTTTGTTTTCCCATCCTGCTGATTACACACCTGTCTGTACTACAGAACTCGGAAGAACATCAGAACTGAAACCGGAATTTGATAAAAGAAATACAAAAGTTCTGGCATTAAGCGTTGACGGAATCGAAAATCACAAAGGCTGGATTTCTGACATCAATGAAACTCAGAATACAGAAGTGGAATTCCCGATCATTGCAGATCAGGATAAAAAAGTATCTGAACTCTATGATTTTATCCATCCAAATGCAAGTGCAACTTTAACGGTAAGATCACTATTAATCATAGATCCATATAAAAAAGTAAGATTGATCATTACCTATCCTGCTTCTACCGGAAGAAATTTTACAGAAATCCTGAGAGTTTTGGATTCATTACAATTGGTTGATGACTACGGCGTTGCAACGCCTGTTGACTGGAAAGACGGCGAAGATGTAATCATTCCACCGGCTGTTTCGCAGGAAGATGCGGAGAAAAAATTTACAAAAGGTGTGAGAGTTGTGAAGCCATATTTGAGATTTACACCTCAGCCTAATAAATAATAATTTGCTGGTAGCAATTGGCTTTTGGTTCTTTGCTTACTAAAAGTACTTAAACAAAAAAATGGTCGGAATCGCTTCTGACCATTTTTATTTTTGTTAAGATAAAATTTGTTCTAATTAATTGGCAGTAAAAACTACATTTGAAAATTCCCCGTTGCTCTTTGGCATTTCAATGGTGATATTCCCATTTTCGTAATAGCCGATTGTGGATTCTCCTGTTCCCAGTTTCACTCTGTAAACATCCTTCTTAGCCGTAGATTTGAATGTAGCAAAGGGAACCGAACTATTTCCGTCTACCAAAATAAACTGACTGTCATCTATCTGAATTTTCTGTAAATTTAATTTTCCGTTTGTGTATCTCTGTGCAGTTTTTGCAGATTGAGAAGTTGTTTCATTCGGTTTTCTTTCTTCGATAACTTTAGCTGTCTCCTGAGGTTTAGATTCCGCAATCTTTTGTACTGCTTCACTAGGATTTGAAACAGGAATCTGAACAACAGCACGCTTTAGAGCGTCCTGAAATCCCGGTTCAAATTCTTTGATTGTACTCACACCTTTCAGGGCCAGTACGATTTGATTATTACAATCTTTGAATTGTACAATAACCTTATTTCTAAACATACTTTTATCGTCCATAACCTCTGAACTCAAAACCTGACAAGGATTATTGAGTGCATCTGCGGGCCAGTCAGATTTGGTTTCAGGAAGGATTGCGTATTTTTTTCCCTTCAAAGATTTTTCCAGAATCCCGGTTAAATTATAAGATCTGTTTTCTTTAAAATCATTGAATTCCTGAGGAATCAAAACATATTTGTAGTCAGAAACAGTCTGAGATTTTATTAATACAATAAAAATAACAGACAAAAAAATGGAAATTTTTTTCATAATAAAGAACTTATTTTTTTTAATTTCTGAAACCCTGCATATCCAGTTTCAGAGAAAAGAAATTAGAATAAAAATTAGAACCGCCGATTCCGGAATTTGTGATGGCATAATCCAAAGTTAAGCCTTTGTATTTGATTCCAATTCCTGCACTTGGCTGGAAGGATACTTTTCTTTTCAGATCCTCGATGTCAGAAATGGTCTGAAACCTGTTGAAACCCAACCTCACAAAAATCATATCCTGAAAGATCAATTCTCCGCCGGCATAAGGTGTGATACTTGCAAAATCTGTGGAAACCAAAGCTGCAGTTTTAGCAAAATCGATATTAAGGCCAGCTTCAGGAAGCAATTTCAAATCTCGATTGAATTCATAAGTTCGGCTCACAGCAAGATTCAGTTTTGGCATGGTAATTTCCATTTTATCCGTCGGAGCAGGGTTGAATTCTTCGCCATTTACAACTGCTGATAATTCCTTTTGATTAATCGTCCAGAAATTGACCGTTGTAGTTGCATCTCTCAGCATAAATCCAAGATTCCAATCTGTATCTGTGTGATAAACGGCGCCAAGATCAAAACCAAAACCATATCCGCTGGCAAATTTACCAACGTTTCTATAAACCACTTTTGCCGTCGCACCCACGTCTAATTTCTGGTTTCCGTTTGGATGGAAAGCATAAGAAAATAAAGCAGCGTAATCTGATGTAGAAAAAGAACTGATTTTATCATAATCAATATTTCCTTCAGAGTCAATTAATTGAGTTGTATTAAGGATATTATCTACACCGAGCCTGACTAATGAAATGGCAAAAACGCCGTTCCCATAATCCAGAGGTTTGGCGTAAGAAATGTAGTCGTACTTGGCGATAGATTCAAAGTATTCTGCGTGCATTGCGGCGACTTGCCAGTCACGGTCTATTTTAATCAGTCCTGCGGGATTCCACATTGGGGAATACACATCGTCCTGATTGGAAACTACCGCACCACCCATCGCAAGACCTCTTGCGCCCGCTCCGATATTCAGGAACTCATTGGAGTATTTTCTGATGATTTGTGCATCAGAAAACTGGGTTAAAATTAGCATTAAAAAAAATAAAAATCTTCTCATTAATAAGTGTTTACAGAGGTTTTGTTTCTGTAATGATATCTTCTTTCTTCCTTCTCGATTTGATGATTCCGTTGACCACAATCGAGGCAATCATCACGAAAGAAGCGCCATAAAAAACAGGACTCATGTGCTCTGATGCTCCAAAGATAAAAAAAGCCAGGATAATCCCATAAACTGGTTCCAGATTTACCGTCAGAATCAATGTAAAAGGCGAGATGAATTTCATCAGTTTCACACTTTCAAACATTGGATAAGCTGTAAAGACGGAAGCCAGCAATAATACTAACGCAATATCAGTATAACTTATTTCGCTGACTGAAGAAATTTGTCCTGAAAAAATAAAAAATAAACTGATAATTAACCAGCCGCCGGCAATTTCGTAAAAAATAATATTTCCTGAACTGGTTTTTCCAAACATTTTTCCGTTGAAAACCGAAAAGATTGTTCCAAACAACGCGCACAGAATTCCGTAGATAATTCCTTCTTTATATTTCAGTTCTGCATTGAAGATCAAAGAAATACAGACTACAATGATAAGGCCGATGATCACTTCTACCCAATCTGGTTTTCGGCGATATATCAAAGGTTCTATCAAAGACGCAAAAAGCGTGGATAGTGAGAGACAAGACAAAGCAATTGAAACATTTGAAACCTTAATCGACTGAAAGAAAAACAGCCAGTGAAAAGCCATTACGCTGCCGATTCCTACCAGTTGAAATAAGAGATTTTTAGGAACTTTGATGCTTTCTTTTTTGATTAATCTGATATACAGATAAAGAAACACCGCTGCAAATAACATCCGGTAAAAAACAAGGACCTGAGCTTCCGCCAAAATCAATTTTCCAAGAATTGCCGTAAATCCCCATAAAAAGACGATAAAGTGTAACCTCAGCAGATAAGAATTCTTCATTGGGACTATTGATTTTCAGTCTGCAAAATTATAATAAATATTACAGATTTGAAGTCTAAAAATAAATATTAGGAGCCAATCTCAAAATTAAAAAATCCGCCCAGAAATTCGGGACGGATCTTTTAATAAAGAACTTATTAAAAATAACATAAACTAACTAAAAATTTATTTCACTTTGAAACTAATAACGCTAGAAAAAGTTTTTTATTATTAGTCTAAGATGTTTAATTCGGTAAACGTAAGCTATGCTCCATAATCTACATATTCTGGAGATATGATATTAAAAAATCATTCATGATAAAAAATTAAAATAAAGTCAAAAAAAATTATAAATATTCAACCATAAAAAATTATATAAACAAATTCAGCTATCACAACCACAAAATCAACACAATTAAACAATCAACAATCTGACTTACAACATATTAAATAAAATATTTACATTTGTAAAAACCCTATTATGAAAAAAAATATTTTATTATTGATTGGGATTGTTGTCTTTTCTTTTTTGAACTCTCAAACATTTTCTGGCGGATTCCCAGCTTTTAAACAAAGAGGTGCTGCCGCAGCTACGATAAAATACTATTGCATAGACAACGGTGGAGGTTGTAGCGGAAGAACCGTGTATGACGGAAGTGATCTGGGAACTTACCTAACAGGAAAAAATACACTTAGATTTATGGGTGGTGAAGCCGCAGTTTCCAGATGCGGATCAGAAACCATCTCCGGTGTCACCATGTATTACAGAGTCTATCCTACAGCTTCTCCCGCAGGATCTTTTGCAAGCATCAGTTATACAAAAAGTTCAGACTCTACAAATGGTTGCGGAGGCAGAAATGAAATCTGGAAAACCATCTACACTGGTGATGGAGTTGCCATTTCAAACACATTACCCATAGGCAATTACACCGTAGAGATCTATTACACAATGACGACAGGCTCCGGAACAGTACTTCTAAATAATGGCGGCACAAATTATAAAGCCACTTTTACAATGATAGACAATACCACATGGAACGGAACAACGTGGGACAATGGTGTACCAGGAAGTACAGTCAATGCAACCATAGATGGAAATCTGACCTTCAATTCTGTTGCTGCTACCAATAATTTAACAATCAATCCCGGCTATACACTTACCATTGCAGAAGGATATTCTTTGAAAGCCTATGGAAATGTTGTTAATAATGGAACCATCATTGTAGAAAACGACGCTACATTTTTACAGGAAAATGGAGATTCTTACTCTGGAACAGGAAATGCGATAGTTTACAGAGAAGCTAATTTAAAAAGGTCGGATTACAATTACTGGAGCTCACCTGTATCAGGACAAAATCTCTATAATTTTTCGTCCGGCACCCCAACCAATCGTTTTTTTGTTTATAATGAAGCTACGGATAATTTTGTTACCACAGGTCTTAATGCCAGCTCAACATTCAGTCCGGGAATAGGATATGCTATCCGCGGAAAAAACAGCTATCCAACAGATGCTCTGGTAAATGAAAGCTTCACATTCACAGGCGTTCCTAATGCGGGATTAATCTCCATAACATTGAAAAAAAGCGCAGGAGCTGATAAAGGATATAACCTTATTGGTAATCCTTATCCTTCCAACATCAATTTTTCCAGCTTGTTTAATTATAGTACAAACAAAAATGCAATCTATAACAAACAATGGCTCTGGACCAATCTGAATTCTGTGACTGCCCAACAAGGCTCGGATTACAATGGTAATAACTATGCAACCTATGTTTCGGGCGTAGGTGGTGTTGGACCTACATACGTCTCTACCAGCGTAGAGGAATCGTCTTTGAGACCATTGGCCTACACAAAAATTGCCCAAGGCTTTATTGTTCAGGCAAAATATGACAACGCTCCGTTACTTTTCAACAATGGCATCAGATCGTCTAACACAACAGATTCTATTTTCTTTAATAAAAATTCCAATGATGAAGAGGAAGGAGATGAGGAAGATGACGAACAAGAAGTGATAGACCGCTATTGGCTGAAACTGATTACGCCGCAAAATTTGGGAAATACAATTCTGCTTGCATATAACGAAAACGCAACCAATGATTATGATCCGGATTACGACGCCGACCTTTTAAGCATTGGTAATGACTCGTTCTATTCCAATTTGGGATCTCATAAATTACAGATCCAGTCCCGGGCAAAACCTTTTAATACAAACGACGTAGTTGATTTGGGAATCAAATGCTCAACCACAGGTAATCACATTATTGCAATAGATGGTAAGGATGGTGTTTTTACAAATCAGGCTATTTACATCAAAGATAATTTAAATGGCTCTGTGCAAAATCTTCAGGACGCTTATTATACATTTTCTGCTTCGCCCGGTCAAGATGACAACCGTTTCCAGATCATTTATCAAGATGCTGTTTTGGGAACCGAAAATCCTGTGAAAAACCAATTACTGATTTATAAAAATTCGTCAGGATTGATTGTAAAAGACAGTCAGGAGATCAGTAAAGTTGAAATTTATGATGCTTCCGGAAAAATGGTATTTTCTAAAAGCAATCATTCTAAAGAATTGACTATCAACATTGAAAAATACATTAAAGGTCTTTACATTGTAAAGGTCACACAAAAATCAGGAATTACGACTAAGAAAATAATTTTATAAATATTTGTGATAAACAAATCGCTCGTGATATTTTACAAAAAAGTTTATCTTTAGCGCCAAAGAAAATCAAAAATGGATCTGGAATTCAATAAAAGAGAAGACATCAACAAACTGAAACTTTCTGACATCAAGAAAACCTTGTCAAAAATCAAATTGGGCGGCGGCGAAAAAGCACTGCAGAAGCAACGAGATCAAGGAAAAATGACTGTAAGGGAAAGATTGGAATATCTTTTTGATAAAAATTCTGACTCCATAGAAATTGGTGCATTTGCGGGCTACGAGATGTATGAGGAGCAAGGCGGATGTCCTGCTGGCGGTGTTGTAGTAATGATAGGTTACGTTTCCGGAAGACAATGCATTGTAGTTGCAAATGATGCTACCGTAAAAGCCGGTGCCTGGTTCCCAATCACAGGAAAGAAAAATCTGCGTGCTCAGGAAATCGCGATGGAAAACCGTTTGCCAATCATTTATTTAGTTGATTCAGCCGGTGTTTTCTTGCCAATGCAGGATGAGATTTTCCCCGATAAAGAAATGTTCGGAAGGATTTTCAGAAATAATGCAAAGATGAGTTCTTCCGGAATTGTTCAGATTTCTGCCATTATGGGAAGCTGTGTTGCCGGTGGTGCTTATCTGCCAATTATGAGTGACGAAGCGATGATTGTTGACAAAACAGGAAGTATTTTCCTTGCAGGAAGTTATCTTGTAAAAGCTGCTATCGGTGAAAACATTGATAATGAATCTCTTGGAGGTGCTACGATGCATTGCGAAATATCTGGAGTTACAGATTATAAAGCCAAAGATGATAAAGATGCTCTGGACAGAATCAAAAACATCATGAAATCCATAGGTGATTTTGACAAAGCTGGATTTGACAGAATAGAAAGTGCCCCACCAAAAGAAAATCCCGATAATATTTTTGGAATAATGCCTGCCGTTAGATCAGATCAATATGATGTTTTAGAAATCATAAAATGTCTGGTTGACAATTCTGAATATGAAGAATACAAACCAGACTATGGCAAAAGCATCATCTGTTGTACTGCAAGAATTGACGGTTGGAGCGTAGGAATCGTAGCCAATCAAAGAAAAATGGTGAAGAGCGGAAAAGGCGAAATGCAGTTTGGAGGAGTTATTTATTCTGATTCTGCTGATAAATCCACACGTTTTATTGCGAATTGTAATCAGAGAAAAATTCCTTTGGTTTTCCTTCAGGATGTGACAGGATTTATGGTTGGCTCAAAATCCGAACAAGGAGGCATCATAAAAGACGGTGCAAAAATGGTAAACGCCGTTTCCAATTCAGTGGTTCCGAAATTCACAATAATTACAGGAAATTCTTACGGTGCAGGAAATTACGCCATGTGCGGAAAAGCCTATGACCCAAGACTGATTGTCGCCTGGCCTTGGGCAGAACTCGCTGTGATGGGCGGTTCTCAGGCTGGTAAAGTTCTACTGCAAATACAGGAATCTGCACTTAAGAAGCAAGGAAAAGAAATTACTGATGAAGACAGAAAAGAACTGTTAGACAGAATATTAAAAGATTATACCAGACAAACCCAGCCAACTTACGCTGCTGCAAGACTTTGGACAGATGCAATTATAAACCCTGTGGACACAAGAAAATGGATCAGCATGGGAATAGAGGCTGCCAATCATTCGCCGATTACAGAAAAATTTAATCTTGGTGTAATACAGGTATAAAAATTTGTATTAACTTTGCACAAAACACACACAGATGAAAAAAAATTTAACTCTGGCTGCCGGATTCCTGGCAACCATTACTTTTGGGCAATGCACAATTGTCGGAAACAGCGCTATCAAACCAAATGAAACTGCATCTTTTTCCGTAGATGCAAAAGCACAATGTGACGAGTGTTATTTTTGGAAATCTTCCAACGAGCAAAGTCTCAAAATAGAAGGCAATAACAAAACTAATAAAGTTACAGTAACGGCTGCAAGTCCTGCAAAAAACATACTTTCTGTTTCGGTTTTGACGAATCAAGGTCTGTTGCAATGTGAAAAAGCCCTTGACGTTGTGGATACCAAGCAAAACATTATAGAAAATAGCTGCGGTATTCAGATTGATGATTTTAAAGATGTAAAGGTAACAGAATCAGTTATTTCATTTTTTCCAAATGAGAATTCATCCGATTATCTCTACAAATGGACAGTGAGTTATGCCAATGGAGAAGCACAGGAATCTAACGAGAAAATCCCACAATTTTTCTATTCGGAAATTAATTACATCAAAACTGTAAAACTGAAAATAACCTCAAAAAGTCCTATCTGCTCTATTATCCTTACCAAAAAATTTGATCAAAATTATTGGAAACCTGCATCTGCTAAATTCGGAAACATAGAACAGAAAGTATATTCCCAGGGGAGCTACAGCGAATATGTAAAGTCCGATGACAAAACAAAAAATGACATCACTAATATTAATATACAATAATATTATCTTCTTTAAAATGATATTGATAAAAATTAAAGCTTCCGTAAATGGAAGTTTTTTTATGTCATTAAGTCAAATGAATTTCAATAAAATTAAAATATTTTTTAACTTTATTAAAATAATTATTACATTTGTAAAATAAAATTAAATAAAAATGAAACTTCCGACAGTTTGTCCCAGTTGCGATCATACGCTTAATGTAAGTCAGATGAAATGCCCTTCCTGCGCCACACAAGTGAATGGCGATTACGAGCTTCCGGTTCTTTTGAAACTAAGCCGCGACGATCAGGACTTTATTCTCAACTTTTTTCTTTCCAGCGGAAGCATTAAGGAGATGGCTAAACAAGCTGAACTTTCTTATCCAACAATGAGAAATAAAATGGATGATCTCATCGAAAAAGTTAAAAAACTTCAAAAATAAAAACTATGACCTGGAAAACTATTTTCAATCCATTTGAGAAATTTGACGAGAAGCACATGTTGACTTTGGGTATCATTTTTTTTATTATCAATATTTTCGGATGTTTCTACGCAGGATTGATTAACGACAGCATCTTCCATTTATCGATGCCGGATGATGAGCAAACGATTTGGGATGTTAGCAGAATCAATTTTTTGAGTTACATTTTCGCAATGATTGTTCTATTGGTTTTTTCCAAATTCATTAACAGGAAAGCACGAATTATTGATATTATTAACACAGTTTTAGTCTCTCAGATTCCGCTGATTATTGCAATGCCTATGATGGGATTGCCTTTTTATAAAGCTGCGCTAAGTAGCGTAGCAAGAGGAGAAGGAAATCCGGCAAATGTAGAAATGTTAGATCTGATCATAGTTGCAGTTGGTGGCTGTGCAACTTTGCCACTTCTTGTTTACAGTTTTGTACTTTATTTCAATGGTTTTAAAACTGCTACAAATGTTAAAAAATGGCAGCATATTGTTGCATTCGCAGTTACGTCGCTTTTAATAACTATCACTAGTCAAGCTATATTTTAATCAAAATATAATTCTATGAAATCGCAATTCCCAAACTTATTCAGCTAAACCATCTCAGCTGGCGATTGCATAAGGCCTTTAGCAAACCATAAATTTTACATATGAAAACCAAACTATTATTGGTGCTGATTTTATTAGCACAGACTTTTTACGCCCAAGATTTAACTGGCTCCTGGAAAGGCGAACTCGAATTGGGAGGAATGCAACTGCCTCTGATTTTTAATATTAAAAAAGAAAACAACGCATACATCTCATCTGCGAAAAGTCCAAAACAAAATGACAAAATCATCACTGTTGACAAAACTGAATTTGCAAATAACGAATTGGTTTTTGAAATGAATGAATTGAGCGCATCTTACAAAGGTCTACTGATTAAGGATCATTTTGAAGGCACTTTTAAACAAAACGGCCGTTCTTTTCCACTCAATCTTTTCAAAAATAACGGCGATGAAAAAACAAATCCTAAAAATGAAAAGATAAAAGACATCGGGAACCGTGAAATCAACACGGCGAAACTCGATGATTTTCTGGATTATATGACCCAAAACAAACAGAGCATCGGCAACATCTCTATCTTCCAAAAAGGGAAAGAAGTTTACAAAAGAGACTTCGGGCAAGACCATTTGCCGAACGTCAAATGGAATGCAGAAACCGTTTATCAGATTGGTTCTATCAGCAAATTATTTACTGCCGTCATGCTGATGCAGCAAGTCGAAAAAAGTAAACTGAGCATTGCCGACAAGCTTTCCAAATATTATCCTGAGCTTCCGAATGCAGACAAAATAACCATAGAAACAATGATGAATCATACAAGCGGTCTGGGCGACTATGTCGGCGAACATTACCAGTGGCTTTTCAAAAAACCGGTTGGAGACAAGGCTATTCTTGATACGATAAAAGCGCAGGGTGTAGAGTTTCAGCCGGGAGAAAAAACCAGGTATTCCAATTCCGGCTATTACCTGCTGAGCAGAATCCTTGAAAAAGTGGCGAAGAAACCTTACAATGCTCTTTTGAAAGAAAACATTACAGATAAAATTGGATTGAAAAACACATTTTCTATTCTGGACAAGCCGAAAAATGTTTTCAAATCTTATGAAAATAAGAAAAGAATCTGGCAAGAAAAAGAAGATTTCGATTTCAGAAACTGTGTTGGAGTGGGCGACTTGGTTTCAACGCCGAACGATCTGAATCTCTTTATCAATGCTTTATTTAATAACAAATTAGTTGCAAAGGAAACGCTTGACAGGATGATGCCAAAACCAGGAAAACCTTTCGGATTGGGCTTAATGGCGGTGCCGTTTTACAATCAGGTTTCCTTTGGACACGGCGGTGATACTGCAGGATCACATTCGATTACATCTTACAGCAAAAAGGAAGATTACTCGATTTCTGTTGTGATCAACGGCGAAGAATATCCGCACAATAATTTTAATATTGGGATTCTGAACATCATTTACAACGAAGATTTTGACTATCCTAAATTTGAAAATAAAGACAAATAAAAAAGCGGAATTAATTTTCCGCTTTTGTTTTTTTAATATCCTAATAACTTGAGGACATCCTCAGGTTTTTGTTCTTCCCTAAACAGTTCATAAGTGAAATTTCCATCTTCGTCTTTATCAATCAAAATATGTTTTGGCTGAGGCATCAGACAATGGTGAACACCGCCGTAACCACCAATCGTTTCCTGATAAGCGCCTGTATGAAAAAATCCGATGTACAAAGCTTTTGTTTCATTGAAAACCGGAAGATAAATTGCATTGGTATGTTGTTCGGAATTGTAATAATCATCGGAATCACAGGTCAATCCACCAAGAAAAACCCTTTCATAGGAATCTTCCCAACGGTTAAGCGGCAACATTATGAAGTGACGGGAAATTGCCCAGGTATCAGGCAATGTTGTCATAAAAGATGAATCAATCATATTCCATTTTTCTCTGTCATTCTGACGTTTCTGAGAAATAATTTTATACAAATGCCCACCACTTTCGCCAACGGTAAAACTTCCGAATTCTGTATAGATATTTGGTTCTTCTACACCTTCTTCCTCACAGAATTTCTTGATTTGAGACACAATTTCGTTGACCATATACTGATAGTCATAATCAAAATTAAGTGATGTTTTGATTGGAAAACCACCACCAATATTAAGAGAATCCACTTCCGGCGCAATCTTTTTCAGTCTTGCATAAACGCGAAGACATTTGTACAATTCGTTCCAATAATACGCCGTGTCCTTGATTCCGGTATTGATGAAAAAGTGAAGCATTTTCAATCTCGCATTCGGATGTTCAGCGATTTTTTGACTATAGTATGGAATGATATCTTTGTATCCGATTCCTAATCTTGAGGTATAAAATTCGAACTTTGGTTCTTCTTCCGCCGCAATTCTGATTCCGATGTCAAAAGTTCTGTCGATGCTTTCTGTCAGCTTATCCAGCTCTCTGTAATTATCTAGAATTGGTGTGATATTTTCGAAACCGCTGTTAATCAGGTCAGAGATTTTTGCCAAATAATCGTCGGTTTTGAAACCATTGCAAATCACCTCAATATCTTTCGTTACTTTTCCTTTGTCATAAAGGGATTTCACGATGTCCATATCGTAAGCGGAAGATGTTTCCAGACTGATGTCATTCTTCAACGCTTCTTCTACAACGAATGCGAAATGGCTGGACTTCGTGCAGTAGCAATATCTGTAGGTCTTTTGGTAATCGTTCTTTTCAAAAGCTTCTTTGAACCAGAATTTTGCCCTTTCAATATTCTGAGAAATCTTTGGTAAATAATTGAACTTCAAAGGAGTTCCGAATTTTTCCACAACTTCCATCAGGTTGATATCGTGGAATTTCAGATTATTCTCTTCTACATTGAATTCTTCTGTAGGAAAATAAAGCGTTTGGTCAATTAGTTCAGAATATTTTATTTTCATTTCCGGCTAAAAAAAGTTAATTGTTTTACGGTACAAAAATGATGAAATAAACTGAATTTCTACGTTAATAATTCTATAAAAAATGATGATGATTTTTGTTGGCCGTTTGTTTATTATTTTTAAATTTAAATTCTAAAAAAACGCAATGAATTTATCAGAAATCAAAGAAGAATTAATAGAAAATTTAAAAGCTACAACTGAAACAGAAATTTTAGCAGGGAAATTGGAAAAGGTTTTTATACCTTGGTTTTTAGAAAAAACAAATTCTTCTGACAAAAACATTGAAGAAGTTCTAGAGGAACAACGGAAGATAATTTCTCATAATTTCATTCAGTTTTTAAAATTATCTGAAGTTAACAAACCTATTAATAGATTTTCTGAAGGTCAAAAATATCTTTCTGATTTAAACATAAAAATATCAGTAATAGATGAAGTTCACGAATTAATTCATTGGAGAGATTTCCGAGATTACACAAAAGACTACATCCACAACCAAGATGAAGTCAGAAGGTCTTTATCAAAACTCGCATCAAATTTTAAACCTGAACTTGATGAAATTTTTGATTCTAGTAACATAGAAAAATTTTGCAAAGAAAAGAAGGCAGAAATTTATTCTGAAATAGAATCTCTAAAAAAATCAATTGAAAGTTTTCCCAGAGAAATACAGAAATCGTTTATGATTTTAAGAGATAAAAATGAAGAAGTTAATTTGTTAGCAAATGAAGAAAATGCACTTCGCTTTTTTTACAGAATAATGCTTGACAAGGAATTGAGGAATAACTATGTTGAAATTCAGTCAATCCGTTTTTATTTGAAGGAGAATTCAAACCAACCAGAATCGCCCCTACCCCATTATTTAAAACCTAACCAAAACATTTTACCGAGATATTGGAGAAAAAATTTGAGCAAAATACTATCAGAAAAAATTCCAAACTTTAGTGGTGAAAAAAAACACTGGAGATTTGTTAAAAGTGCAAATAAGCTCTCAAGTATAGATTACTCTTATTTACTGGCCCTAAAAAGTGCTTTGAATTATCAGGAGGAAATCACAACAGATGACAACGAAATTTTCCTTGCACTTTCTGGTGGAATGATGGCAAGAATTTGTTTCCAGGAAAAAGCTTCTTTTATTGAAACCTTTCAGGAAAAAGAAGTAGAAATTTATTATCAAAAAAACGATAATCGTAACTATCAAACTCTTTATAGTTATGTTTCTATTGAACATCCAGATAGATGGTTTTTACTGACGAAAGAATTCGTGATCGAAATAGATTTTGAATCTGCACCAATACTTTTTGGCAATGCTTCTATTGCGGAAGTTGCAACAGCTAAACAAATTGAGGATATTGAGGAAGAAGAAAGAATTTCCCGAGAAAGAGTGGATGAGGAAAATGAAAAAAGCAGAAGACGATTTTATTAATTTCCAACAAAAATCAGCAAATCGCCTTCTTTATATTTGATATAAATTTCCTTATTCTCTGCAATATTCCGTGTTCCGATTCTTTCGCCGAGAATCAAATCTTCGTGATATAAAGGCCATTTTAATCCTTTGGTTTCGATGTTTTTAGCAATCGGAAAAGGCATTAATGAAATCATTTTGTCCTTCACATCAAAAATAGAGAATTCTTTTGAAATAAAATAATATGACGAATAATTATCAAAAAATCTGAGATTCAATTTATCTTTAAAGAAAAAAGCGACACTCAAATTACCAAGAAAATGGTCTTGCTCGCCTCCACTTGCTCCATAAACATCAATATTTTCAAAACTTTTTTCGATAATAATTTCTATCGCTTTATGAAAATCAGTTTTATTCTGGTCAGGCGTTTCAATAATTTCAAAATTGTCATTCTGAGCTTGACGAAGAATCTCATCATCAATTTTATGAGAATCGAAATCGCCGGAAATAAAATCCAATTTATCTAATGGAAAATTGAATTGCCTTAAATAATGAAAAGCGCCATCTGTACAAGCAATCAATTCATAATCAGACAGATTGGGAAATTCTTTCGGTGGTTCGCCGTTGATGAAAAGTAAGGCTTTTTTCATTTTATAAATCATTGGACTTTTTGGCAAAAAGCAAGTTATACAAAAGCAATAAACCGCCTATAATTTGTAAAAATAATCCAATTGCTAGCATTATATTTCCTGAAAACCCAAAAAGACTCCAATGCGTGATTTTGAAAAGAGCTCCGACCAGACAAACAATTAGTCCTATAATAAAAATCAAAACTGCGTATTTCATTCTTTTAACTTTTATCATTAGGATTCCAATATTCCTCAGATTCATTATTCAGTTTCGAAACATATCTTGCCAAAACAAAAAGATAATCCGACAAACGATTCAGATATTTGATGAGTTCCGCACGCACTTCTTCGGATTGATTAAGGAAAACCAAACTACGTTCCGCCCGTCTGCAAACCGTTCTCGCCACGTGAAGAAACGTCGATGCTTTTCCACCGCCTGGCAAAATGAAATACTGCAAAGGCTCCACTTTCTCTTCCATCGCATCCATCCAAGTTTCCAATTCTTCGATTTCTTTGTCCGAAATTACCAATGGTAATCTCGCTTTTCCATTGGCCAAAAACAATTTATCAATCGGTGTCGAAGCTTCGGAACCAACTGTAAAAAGATCAAATTGGATTTTTTTAAGTTGAATAATGACATCTTCGTCTTCAATGTGAGATTTTGCAACGCCGATGTTCGCATTCAGTTCATCGATGTTGCCGTAAGATTCTACTCTTGCGCTGGCTTTGGAGATTCTGCTTCCGCCGTAAAGTCCGGTTTCTCCTTTGTCGCCGGTTTTTGTATATATTTTCATTTCCTTCTTTTACGAAAGTTTAAAAATAAGATTTTGATTCGAAAATTATGTCATCATTAAATTTTATATTTTTCTTAAATTGCTGTAATGAAAAAGCCATTTCAAAAAACCACCAATCTCATTCATATTTATCAGCAGTTGCGACGCTTTATCAAGCCTTACCGAATGATGATTTTCGTGACTTTAGCTTTGACTTTCATCGGCGCATTGTTCGCTCAGGTCAATCCTTTAGTTTTGAAATATACGGTGGACGAAGTGACAAAACTGACGCAACTTCCCAATCCGATGAAGGAAGGAATTCACGTTCTGACCTTAATTTCAATCATACTTTTAGGAAAAGAACTGGCGAATATTTTCATTCAGTTTGGACAGAAATTTTATGGTGAAAAAATCAGGATTAATGTCAGTTCCGAACTTGCACAGGAAGCCATCAACAAAATCCTGACTTACCGAATCGCTTACTATAACGACGAAAACCACGAATCGGGAAAACTTCAAATCCGAATCGACCGAGGAATTGAAAGCTTAACGAAACTTGTTCAGAATTTTTTCATCGATATTCTTCCGCTTTTCTCAACGGCAATTATTGCGCTGATTGTGATGTATATGCAGAATATTTACGTCGGGTTGGTTTCAACTTTCGTGATTCCGATTTACTTTTATGTCACATCAAGACAGGCAAAAAAATTAGGAAACGTCAGACGAACACTCAGAAATCAGCGTGAGCAGAAAACGTCCGGACTTCTGAATTTGATTAATTCCATAATGGTCATCAAAAGTTTTGTCCGAGAAAAATTTGAAGGAAGCAAACAGTACAATCTTCAGATGAAGCTGATGGAAAACCAGCTTTACACAAGACGAACCAGTTTTATTTACGATGGTTTGAAAACTTTCATCGAGCAATTCGGCGTCGTTTTGATTATCCTTTTGACAGTTTATCTCGTGCTCGACCAGCAGATGACGATTGGTGCGATTATGCTTCACATTATGCTGTTCAACAACGTTTCTGCGCCTATTCGACAGCTTCACAGGATTTATGATGATATGAATGACGCGTTCATTTATGCCGAAGGTTATTTTGAAATTCTGAATGCCGACGAGGAAACCGAACCGAATGGAACCATCAACAATATCCCCATCAAAGGAAATTTCGAAATCAAAAATGTGGATTTCACATATCCAAACGGGATGAAAGCACTTCACAACGCTTCCCTTAAAATCGAAAATGGAAAAACGACCGCTTTGGTTGGACTAAGTGGCGCAGGAAAATCGACAATCATCAATTTGCTTTGTAAATTCTATGAACCAGATTCCGGCGAAATCCTTTTGGATGGGAATAATCTGAATGATTTTGATAATGACTTTCTGCGGGATGACCTTGGATTGGTACTTCAAAAAAATCACATTTTCAAAGGAAGCATTGAAGATAATATCCGTTATGGAAATCTTCACGCCACATTTGATGAAATAAAGGAAGCTGCGACGAAAGCTTATCTTCACGAACAGATTATGGATTTACCGGAAGCTTACAACCACGACGCCACGCAACTTTCCGGCGGTCAACAACAAAGAATTGCCATCGCCAGATTATTTTTGAAAAACCCACCGATTATTTTCCTTGATGAACCAACTGCCAGTCTGGACGCCATCGCAACGGAACAAATTAAAAATTCTCTTGATGCAATAAAACAAGGACGCACCGTTGTGATAATTTCGCATTCTTTGTCGCAGATTTTGGATTCGGATATGATTTATGTGATGAAAAAAGGCGCAGTTGTGGAAAATGGAACGCACGAAGAGTTGTACGAAAAAGACGGAACTTACCGTGAAATCTTCGATGCTTCCGCAAGAAGTCTGAATCTTGATAGATTGGTGAAAACGTATAAAGATGAATGAAGACCATTACATTAAAAAAATAGACCGCGTCACTTCGATTCTTGTGCAATTGCAGAGCAAACCGATTGTTCGGGCGCAGGATTTGGCAGATAAATTTGAAGTGAGTGTCAGAACTATTTACAGAGATATTAAAACTTTGGAAAATGCGGGCATTCCGATTTTTGGGGAAGCTGGTTCGGGTTATTCTTTGGTCGATGGTTACAAACTTCCGCCTGTGATGTTTACGAAAGAGGAAGTTCTCAGTTTCCTCACGGCAGAAAAACTGATGCAGAATTTCTCCCACGAAAGTCTCGGTTCTCATTACAATTCGGCGATGGAAAAGGTGAAATCTGTACTTCGAAATTCGGAGAAAAATTTGGTCACTGATATTGAAAATCAAATCAACATATATTCTTACCAGCCGGAAAAAACGGACTCGATTAAAAATATTATTCCGACCATTCTGGAAAGTATTTCTGAGAAAACGCAACTAAAAATCAATTATGAAAGTGCAAAAACCGAAGCTTCGGAACGAATTATTGAAGCGGTTGGGATTTTTTACGAATTCAATTATTGGTATGTGATGGCGTTTTGTACGATGCGGAAAGATTACAGGCAATTCCGTGTGGACAGGATCTTGAAAATCATTAAAACCGAAAATCCTTTTCATCAGGAATATGGAAAAGTCGCTGACTACAAGCAAAAATCGAATACGGAAAAAGTTCAGGTCAAACTTTTGGTCGAGAAGAAAATAATGCCTCACATTATGCACTCGATGAAATATTATGGCTGGATTGCCGATGAGGAAATGGAAAACGGAATGCTCCTGACCTTCGAAACGAGTTGGATTGATGAGGGTTTTCCGCGCTGGTTGATTACCTTTGCGGATTATGCTGAGATTATCGAACCGGAATATCTCAAGGATACGATATCCGATTTAATCCAAAATATTTCAAAAAAATTAAATTAAAAAATATGAAGTTTTTACTTTTACGAAGTTTTCTATTGATGACAATCGCCTATTCTACGGCACTTTCGGCGTGTTCCGCATTTCTGTTGCGGGGAAAGGACCATTGCGTGGTTGGTTTCAACGAAAACTGGAAAACGATGCCAGGAATGATTGTGGTAAACAAACGTGATGTTTTGAAAAGAAATATCAGCTGGGAAAATCTGACCACTGACAATTTGAATTCCAAAAAACAATGGACTTCGAAATATGGTTCGGTGACTTTCAATCTTTTGGGTTACGATTTCCCTTGTTATGGCGTGAACGAAAAAGGGCTTTTCGTGGTGGAACTTTACCTTGAAGAAACTTCGAAAGTTGTAAATCCAACGCAACCAAATATGTTCTGGGCGCAATGGATTCAGTATCAATTGGATAATTATAAAACTGTAAAGGAAGTCGTTGACAATCTGAACAAAGGTCCGAACATTGATTGGTGGCCTAATGCGCCGGGAAGTCATTTTTTCCTGACTGACGCCAAAGGTAATGCAACAACGATTGCTTTGCTGGACGGAAAATACAAAGTCCTGACTGACAAAGAAATGCCGATGCCACTTTTGTGCAACAACCAATATAAAAAAGATTTTGATAAAGCTAAGAAATTTGATTTTCTGGGAGGAAATGAGAAATTCGATTATGAAAAAAGTGGAAATTGGGACGACCGCTACAACCGTGCTTATTATATGCTTCAAAATTACAAATACGACGGAAAACCAGTAGATTACGCTTGGAATATTCTGAATTCTGTTCACGCAGGAGAATGGCAAACTGTGATTGATGCTAAGAATATGAACTTATTTTTCCGTTCAGATTTAAAGAAAGAAATCAAGAAAATTGATTTGACAAAACTTGATTTCTCGAAGAATTCTACGGTGAAATATCTGGATATTCATACCGATGAATTGGGCGAAGTGAATCAGGATTTCCAACCGTTGACATTAAGTAAAAATAATGAATATGTGGAAAAAGGATTTCCGATTGGTTATGACAACAAGGAATTTGGAACTTCGGAAACGTTTGAAAAACTGAAGGAAAATATTGTGAAATTCTTCACTAATATTTTACCAGAGTAATAAGTTTCCGTTTCCTTCACAATCAGACACAAAAAAACCATTTCGCTCTAAACGAAATGGTTTTATGTTTTTACTTTATTATTGTCTGTTCACTTACGCCTCACAAGCAGAGCAAGTCACAAAGTTGACCATCATCTCCTTAGAAACAGATGAACTTCTTTGGTAATACAAAGTTTTTACACCTTTTTTCCAAGCTTCGATCATCACGTAATTTACGTCTTTCACTGGCATTGTAGAAGGAATCTGCAAGTTAAGCGACTGAGCCTGATCGATATATTGCTGTCTTTGAGCCGCCTGAGAAACGATCTCCATTGGAGAAATTTCTCTAAATGTTTTGAAAACTGCTTTCTCATCATCAGACAAACCTTCAAGATGCTGTACAGAACCGTGGTTCAACATAATAGTTCTCCAGGTCTCTTCGTTATCAAGACCTTTTTCGTCAAGTAATTTCGCCAGATATTTGTTCTTACGCATAAAGTTTCCTTTTGCAAGACCAGCTTTGTAATAGTTAGAAGCAAATGGCTCAATTCCAGGAGAAGTTTGACCTAAAATTGCAGAGCTTGAAGTTGTTGGCGCAATAGCCATCAAAGTCGTGTTTCTCAATCCATAACCTTTCAGCATATCTGGTTCTCCGTAGATGTTCGCCAATTCTTTTGAAGCAATCTCAGACTGTTCTTTGATATGACGGAACGCTCTAGCATTGAACTGAGTCGCCTCGAAACTCTCGAACGGAATCATATTTTTCTGCAAATAAGAGTGATATCCTAAAACACCAAGACCTAAAGCTCTGTGACGCATTGCAAAATTTCTAGCTGAAGTCAAATAATAATTCCCTTCAGTTTTATCAATAAATTCTGAAAGAACCGCGTCTAAGAAGTAGATTGCCAATTTCACTGCATTCGTATCTTTCCACTCGTCGTATAATTCTAAGTTCATAGAAGACAGACAACAGATGAACGATTCGTTGGCCGTAGAAGGCAACATAATTTCTGAACAAAGGTTACTTGCGTTCACCATCAATCCAGAATCTTTGTAAACCTGAGGTTTGTTTCTATTCACATTATCCGTAAAGAAAATGTAAGGCAAACCTTTCTGCTGACGGCTTTCCAAAACTCTAGCCCAGATTTTACGTTTGTCTGCATCACCGTCGATCATATCCTGTATCCAGTAATCCGGAACGCAAACGCCTGTAAATAAGTTCTGGATTGGACTTCCAATATCTTTGATACTCAAGAATTCCTCAATATCACCGTGGTCGATGTCAAGATAAGCTGCAAACGCACCTCTTCTTACACCGCCTTGCGACACCACATCCATCGCAGTGTCATATAATTTCATAAAAGAAACTGCTCCGGAAGATTTTCCGTTGTCTGTCACTGCAGTTCCTCTGTTTCTTAATTCTCCAAAATAACCGGAAGTTCCACCACCTATTTTCGTCTGCATAATGACCTCGCCCAACTTGTGCGTGATGCCTTCGATATTATCCGGAACGTGAACATTGAAACATGAGATCGGCAAACCACGCTGCGTTCCCATATTCGCCCAAACAGGAGAAGAGAAACTGATCCAGCCTTTCACGATCATTTCTTTGAAAGCCGGTTGCAATTCCGGTTTGTAAAGACGTTTTGCTGCCGCCGTTGTAATACGGTCGATTGCGCCATCTACAGTTTCACCTTTCAAAAGGTAGCCTCTGTTCAACATTTGTTCAGACTCTTCGTTGAGCCACCAGATATCTATATTTTCGTCCATCATAACTTTTTATTTTTGGGAATTAGCAACTTATTAATTTTATTTTGGCGCCTTTATCCGTCTTCCGCTCCCGCTTTTTTCTGTCATTGCGAATGACGTGAAGCTATCCATTTGAACATTTCCACATCGCAATGCCAGAAAAAGAGCTCCACTCAAGCCAGGGCGCGCTTCGCCATTTTTGACGATTTCACATAAAAAAGAAAACTCCAAGAATTAAAAACATTTCTCAAAATTTTCTTTTTTTTTAAGTGAAATTTTCACTTGTACTTTCATTTGTTATCCCACAGAATAACAATATATTTTCTTATAAACTACCCCGTCAAAAATTCTTTGAATTTTCGCCACCCCTTCTGGGAAGGGGAATTTTAAAACAAATCGTTCGCAGTGATCGACTTATCGTGTTTCGTATAATCTACTGGACGTTTTGCGAAGAAATCATCCATAGAGTTGGCGAAAACTTCTTCTTCAAACCAAACCATGGGGCGGTAATCTTCCGGCGAAATATTATATCTGGTTTTCATTCCGATTTTCTTCAAAGAGTCATCTACTCTGTATTTCATGAAATCGAGAAGATTTTTCTTGGAAACATTGTCCAATTCGCCTTGTTCGAAAATCCAGTCCAGGATGTTGGATTCCATTTCGATAGATTCGTCCACCAAGTCATAAATAGCTTCGATATCAGCATCGTTCAACAATTCCGGTTGTTCTTCACGGATTTTATTAATCAGATAAATTCCGCCGTTTGCGTGGATCTGCTCATCGATAGAAGTCCAAGCGATGATGTTGGAAACGTTTTTCAAATAACCTTTGAATCTCGTGAACGACAAAATAATCGCAAACTGACTGAACAACGAAACGTTCTCAATCAAAATACTGAACAACAATAATGAAGAAACGTAAGCTTTCTGATCATCAGAATTGGCGTGTTTCAGCATTTTTCCAAGATAATCGATTCTGTCCTTTACGGCTGGAACATTCACAACGTCCAAAAAGTCATCATTGTAACCTAAAACTTCCAACAATCTTGAGTAAGCTTCGGAATGGCGGAATTCGCATTCTGAGAAGGTTGCGCCAAGACCGTTAAGTTCCGGCTTTGGAAGGTGGTTGTAAAGATTCCCCCAGAATGTTTTTACATTAACCTCGATCTGAGCAATTGCAAGCAAAGCATTCTTCACTGCGTTTTTCTCGTGAGGTTCTAACTGTGACTGGAAATCCTGAACATCGGCTGTAAAATCCACTTCGGAATGTACCCAATAAGACTTGTTGATCGCCTCTACAAATTGCATTACTTCCGGATATTCAAAAGGTTTGTAGCTTATTCTTTTATCGAAAATTCCCATTATCAGCCGTATTTATCAGTTTATTTAAAATTCTATGAAAAGATGTGATTTTGTAACAGAATATTTCTGCTGGAGAAATGTGTTACCTATCTTCTAAAGTGATTACAAAAATAGAAATTGAAGTCTACAAATGAAAGGGCAAAATGCGGAAATGAGTCAAAAAACTGACAATCATCTGTAAAAGTTTTCCACATTATGTTAAAAGGTGGATGGATAGGGATTTTCTGATAAAAGGTAATTCAATAAGACTAATAAATTGTCTGATTAAAATTAAACGACCAATTAAAAACACCAATATTAAAAGGCTAATCCAGCTAAACAATTGATAATTTAATATTATGTTAAATGAAAATAGTAGTGAAAATGGTTAAAAATATTAACCTTCAGAAACTTTCTTTGAGAAGTTATGCGTCTTGATGTATTCTTCAAAAGCAAGTTTAAGTTGGGATTCTATCGCAACCTTATTAAAATTGTTCCTGTAATTCTTGGAAAGTCCTCGAGATTCGTCTGCATAAGCCAGAAAAATATCAAAGTCATACTCGTCCAAACCATAGCTTGTATAATAATCCAGATTCACAACTGCTTTTACGCGCTTGTAAAACTCCTGCTTCTCGGAATAGTTGGCTGTGGTTTTTGGAGATTGCGTTGATTTTCCAATCAAACCTCCGATTGCGCTTGCCAATTTCACAATATCCATTTGTCCTGCGGAGAGATTTGGCTGTTGGAAAGAAGAAGGTACTGTGGCTTTTGGTGCAACGCCGTTTGGTGCTGTTTTCATATAAAGATTCATTACGCTGTTTAACGCAACGACTTTTGGCGGCGGATTGAGTCTTGAAACGTCTTTTTTCAAAATTCCGGTTGGGCGGAACGTGAGTTTTACTTCTTCTATTTCCTGAGGAATGGTGAATAGTTTCACGTCTACGCTTTTGGAGAAACTGTTTGCATTTACGGTTAGATTTTTTCGTTCGTAGCCTTGCCTTGCTATTCTGAGTTCGTCTGAAGTTTTGGCAGCGATGACAAAGTTTCCCATAAAATCCGAAATCACAACCTGATCTGTACGAAGATTGACAATGCTGGCGTTGGGTAATTTGTCGCCATTCTCATTGGAGATATTTCCCATCACATATTCTGACTGGGAAAATGTCTTGATGAAGAAAAGAAATATGATGAGCGACAGTAATTTGATTTTCACGGATTCTACGTTTTGTGCAAAATTAATTCTAATTGGCTGAGATATTATCTGCAATGGATTTTTGACGTGATAGTTTAACCGACTTTAAGGAGTTTTGTGATTTTTTTTGAAATTGTGTGTTTTGGTTTTGTTAAAATTTTTCTGAGAAGTTTTTTTTTAAAACGCAAAGTCCGCAAAGATTTTTTTGTTGATATTGAAAATATTTTGAGTTTCGCAAAGGTACTTCGACAGGCTCAGCATAAACTTTAAACTCAGCAAAGGGTTTGGAATCTCGTTAATTTGGCAGATTATGCAGATTTTTTGAACGCAAAGTGCACTAAGTTATTTTATCATTGTTGAAAATATTTTAAGTATCACAAAGGTACTTTGACAGGCTCAGCATAAACTTCAAACTTAACAGAGATTTAAGATATATTTTCTTGTAATTTAAATTTTTGATCAAATGTCTAAACAAAGCCACAATGTTGATCCTGGCGAAGCTGAGTAAGGGATGGTAGTGGAAATCATTTTTGTCTTTGTTGAAATTGTCTTTCGTAGACTAAGGGTGAATGACAAAAAGATTGTAGCGGACAGCCCGACCCGAGCGGTGGGAAAAGCATGGCGAGGGATACGCCTAAATAATTATAAATTATAAATGATGAATTATAAATGATAAGTGATGATTGGAATTGGATTAGTAAATTAATTTGTTGTAAATTTGTTGTCTTATTTTAAAATTGGGGTTGACTGGTTTCGACAGCAAGGTCAATGTGTAAGTAAGCATGCAGAGAACCGTAGCGCGATCTCTTAAATCCCTTGCTACACACTTTTAACTGGCAACGAAGAGTTCGCTCTTGCAGCTTAATCCGAATCATAGTAGGATCCAGCGCTTTCCCGAAGATAGTAAGGAAGCAAGATGTCTCACAAACGCTCTGTTCTGCGGCGTTTGATTCTGGGGCATAGCAATGCAGAAATAAGTCTCGAGAAACTTCGGCTCGGGATCGAAAATTTTAGAAGATAAGGTTTAGGTTGGGTGTTTGCTCTCTGCCTGAGCTCGAAAATCAATAGCGAAATAAGCATGTAGAAATCTTATGTATTGCTTGTTTGGACGAGGGTTCGAATCCCTCCAACTCCACTTTACAAAACAAAACCCACTGAAATTCAGCGGGTTTTGTTTTTAAGTTAATATTCAAACAATCTATAAGTAAAGATTCTCCAATCTCAAAGTTTTTTATTGAACAGATGAAAGTCCTTCGTCAGTTCCAAATATTCATCTGAATAAACTCTTGGCGATTTTTCTATCACAAAGTTTTCTACTTTTGTTTGTGATTCTTTGAAGGAATATTCCAAAACTAAACGTTTTGGCTCTGAAGTTTTAATTCCTTTGATAATGACTTTTCTTTGGATGAATAAATTATTCTTTAGGCAAATCTCTGTAAAGTCTCTTTCAGAATCGATTGGAATGATAACTGACAAAAGCCCATTTTCGGAAAGCAATTGACTTGACTTTTGAATCAAATCAAAAAAATCCAATTCTAATCTCTGTCTTGCAGCAATGTCTTTTCCTGAATTATTGATTTCAAAATAAGGAGGATTTGAAATAATTAAAGCAAATTTATCTTTCGTTCCAAAGTTCTTTAAATCCTGAAGTTTGCTTTCGATGCGATCCGAAAAAGGTGAATTTGAGAAATTGGTTTGAGAAATATTGACTGCTTCCGGATTAATATCGATTGCTAAAATTTTCGCATCTGGATTTCTTTGAGCTACCATTAATGAAATAACCCCTGTCCCGGTTCCAACTTCAAGAATATTTTTAGCTTGAGAAACATTAGTTAAAGCACCAAGCAAAACTGCATCTGTCCCAACCCGAAAAACTTCTGCATTTTGCATAATATCAAACTGTTGAAATTTAAACGGCTTCATCTAAATATTTGAGGGCATTGATATTGTAAAAGTTGCACCATTGTTTTCTTCAGAAGCTACGGTAATGGCTCCGTTGTAGTCCTCAACCATTCGTTTAACCATCGTGAGTCCTATTCCCATTCCGCTGTTTTTGGATGTAAAATTCGGATCAAAAATCCTATCAAGTTTGTCTTCAGAAATTCCAACGCCATTGTCCTGAACGGTGATTCTGATTCGCTTTTCGATTTTTTCCAAATCTACATTGATGACAGATTTCCTGTCATCAGATTTTGCCTGGCTCGCATTGGTAACAAGATTTGTAATGATCCTGGTGAGATAATCTTTATCAATTTTCATCTGAATATTATCCTGATTGGCGTGGACAAAGATATTTTCATCACTGAAAATCGTCAGTGCATTTTTGACTTCATCATTCAGAGAGATTTCTTCATCATTTTTCTGTGGCAGCTGTGCAAATTGCGAAAAAGCACTCGCTACTCTGCTGATGACATCTATCTGACCTATTATCACATCGCTCAGACTTTTAACTTTAGCAGAAATATTGGGATCGCTTGGGTCAAATTTTCTCTCAAAATTCTGCATCATTAGCTTCATTGGCGTCAATGGATTTTTGACTTCGTGCGCCACTTGCTTTGCCATTTCCTGCCAGGCAGATTGCTTCTCTATGTAGCTGAGACGCTCGCGCTGATCAGCAATTTCCGCAATCATTTTGTTGTAAGCTTTTACCAAAGCATTCAGCTCATCATTCTTATAATATTTGATTGGACGCAGATTTTTATCAAACAGATTAATCTTGCTAATCATTGATGTAAACCTGATAATGGCTTCCGTCAGATTATTTGAAATAATCCAGCTCAGCCAAATACTGAAAAGGATAATCAAAATATTAACCCCAATAATATATGCAAAATAATGCTTGAAAACATCCATATACACACTCTCGTTATGGTAATATGGGAAATAGATATACGCAATATCTTCCAGCATATTATTTTTCAGAACCATATAAGAAGAAATGATGCTTGCGCCTAATTTCTCATCATAAGACTTGTCATCATACTGCTTTCCGTTTTTCCGGATTTCTTTAATGACATTGGCGGGCATTTGTTTTTGAGGAACAAGATTAGGATCTTTATTAGACAAAAGGTAATTGCCCTTCAGGTCATAAATAATGATATCGTGTTTATTAACATCAGCAATTTCATAGATTTTATTCTCCAAAACTCTGGGAATATCATAAGTCTGAACCTGAGAATGACTCAGCGCATAATCCAATGATGCCATCAGGGCCTGAGATTTATTCTGCATATCGGTCTTGCTCACCTTCTTGGCATTGTCCCGCAAAATCACGAAAGACAAAGCCGCCGAAGTTACTACACTCAAGATGCAAATTGTAAGAAACCCGATGAATACTCGATTTCTTAACCGATAGCCTTTATAATCGCTTAATGGCATTTTTGATTTTTCATTTGTGGTTTTTATTTCTTAAAGCTTACTGCATTTATTTATATTTCTCTATTAAGTTTGCCATTGGCGATTTCAAAAGTTTTGCAACGTATTTCCCGATAATATCAAATTCCAGATTTACAACATCGCCTACATTTAGGTTTTTCATATTCGTGAACACCCAAGTGTAAGGAATGATCGCCACAGAAAATTTCCCATCTCCGCTTTCAGCAACAGTTAGGCTGATTCCATTCACCGTTATCGAGCCTTGCGGAACAGTTGTATATTCTGCAGATTCGTCGTAATTGATGGTAATGAAATAACTTCCGTCCTGATTTTCGATGCTTTCCACCGTTCCCGTTTTGTCCACGTGACCTTGCACGATGTGACCGTCCAGTCTTCCTTCGAATCGCAAACAACGTTCCAAATTAACTTCCGTTCCCACATTCCAAAAATTAAGATTGGTTTTTTCCAGCGTTTCGTTAATTGCCGTTACCTTATAAGTATTCTCCGTAATCTCCACAACCGTAAGGCAACAACCGTTGTGCGCCAGACTTTGATCGATTTTCAATTCCTGAGTGAAAGGTCCGCTCAGCGTAAAATCTATATTACTTTCGTTTCTGTCAATTTTCTCTACTTTTCCCGTAGCTTCAATGATTCCTGTAAACATTCTCTTTTTGTATTTTAAAATTTTTAGGAGCTTAATCCCGCTTTCCACTATATCTTTTTCGCCCTCGCTTTTTTCAAGCCACCGCAGAAAAAGGATGCCGTTGCAATCGGGGCTATGGGCCTTGTCTTCCGTAGAAACTTTTCACATTAAATAAAGCTTTCATCATTAAATATGAAAATTTCTACCACATAGACACATAGTTTTCAAAAAAATCAAAGATAAAATAGCACATTCAAAATCTATATTATCTTTCAAAATATGAATCTTTCAATTTTCTATGTGCCTATGTGGTTATACAAATCCTCACAAGCCATCAAATTAGCATCCGTTTCATAAGAAAAACTCCCTAAAAAATTGTAATTTTGTAAATTCTTTATAAATGTCAAAGATAAACAAATGAGCTCCAAACACCATAAAATCAGAGTAGGAATTTCAATCGGCGATTTCAACGGAATCGGTCCGGAAATCATCCTCAAATCTCTGAAAGATAAATCCATCACAGACTTTTTTACGCCCATAATTTTTGGCTCAGGAAAACTTTTCACTTATCAGAAAAATGTTTTTAAACTTCAGACCAACTTTAATTACATCAACGAAGCGAAAGAAGCTCAGTCCGGAAAAATCAATATGGTGAATCTTACAAAGGAGAACAGCAACATCGAATTTGGTGTCCCAACGGAGGAATCCACAAAAATGGCCATCGACTCTTTGAATGCTGCGACAGAAGCTCTATTAAATAAAGACATCGACGTTCTCGTAACTGCACCAATCAACAAAGACGAAATGATGAAATATGGTTTCGCTCACGCAGGCCACACCGGTTATTTCGAAGAAAAAGCTGGCAAAAAAGCCGTAATGTTTATGGTAAGCGAAGGTTTGAAAGTCGCTGTCTCCACGCACCACATTCCGGTTTCGGAAATTGTAAATCACATTACGAAAGACAATATTAAAAAACAAGTGAAACAATTGGTTGCTACATTGAAAGAAGATTTCTGCGTAGAAAAACCGAAAATTGCCGTTCTCGGCCTCAATCCTCACGCTGGCGACGGTGGCGTAATCGGAAAAGAGGAAATCGAAATTATTCAGCCTGCGATTCAGGATTTGTTTAATGAAGGCATTATGGCTTTCGGTCCTTATCCGGCGGACAGTTTCTTCCAACCAGAGAAATATAAAGCGTTCGACGCAGTTTTAGCGATGTACCACGACCAAGGTTTGGCGCCATTCAAAACGATTGCCTATCAAGAAGGCGTGAACTATACCGCAGGCTTACCTTTTATCAGAACTTCGCCAGACCACGGCGTTGCCTACGATATTGCGGGGAAAAATATTGCGGACGAGACTTCATTTTCAGAAGCAATTTTCACAGCCATAGATATTTTTAAAAGCAGAGACGAATACCAGGAATTGAGAGCGCATCGCCTCCGTCCAAAAGCTACCCACGCACATAGCGGACCAGACGAGGATTTGCCAAAAGAAAGCTAACAACTTTCTTCAAAATTGAAACATTAAAATAAGTTTTTGGAGGACTAATTTTTTGCAATTCAAGTATTTCCAAAAAATATTTTGTTATTTGAAAAAATTAAATTATTTTTGCAAACCATTTTTATGGACAGATTTAGAAACTACGACATTGCTTTTGTAGGCTTAAAAGCTGGAAAGCACGATTTCAATTATGAAATCAATCAGGAGTTCTTTGATTTATTTGAGACTGAACAGGAGTTTTTCAACCCAAATATCAATGTGAATGTTCTTTTGGACAAGCACACGACATTTTTGGAATTCATATTCGAAGTTTCAGGAACCGTTCAATTGATTTGCGATATTAGCAATGATGAATTTTCCGAAAACATAGAAAACGATTTGAAAGTTCTTGTGAAATTTGGAGAGGAATACGATGACAGCAACGAGGATGTGATTACCATCAACAGAAAAGACAGCGATTTCAATATTGCGAATCTTATTTACGAAACGGTGGTTTTATCAATCCCAATGAAGAAAGTAGCGCCTTCTGTAAAAGACAATGATGAATATCAAAATCTTTTAGACAAATACAGTCCAAAAATAATCGAGGAAGAAGAGGAACAAGTTGACCCAAGATGGGAAGCTTTGAAGAAATTAAAAGATAACAATTAAGAAATAACAATATAATTCGAAAGAATTTTTTAAAAAGTACTAACAATGGCACATCCTAAAAGAAGACAGTCGTCTACAAGAAGAGATAAAAGAAGAACACACTACAAAGCTGTAGTTCCTCAATTGGCTAAAGACGCAACGTCTGGCGAAATGCACCTATACCACAGAGCGCACTGGCACGAAGGAAAACTATACTACAGAGGAAAAGTTGTAGTAGAGAAAACTGTAGAAACTATAGAAGAAAACTAAGAATTATCTTTGATAATCTTATACTTAGCATAAAAAACCACTCGGATTTTATTAATTTGGGTGGTTTTTTATTATATTTGGCGTTCAAAACATTTAAAATTTTATGGATATAAAAGACATTCAGAATCTTGTAAGATTTGTAGCAAAAGCAGGAGTTTCCGAAGTGAAATATAAAAATAAAGACTTCGAAATCTACATCAAAACACCACTTGGAGGCGAGCCTGTAAGCTATGTAACACCACAGGTTTCTTATCAGACTCCTTTTTCTGCACCAGCTGCAAGTCCAGTTTCTGCTTCTAACGATAATTCTGAAGCAACAAACGCTTCTGATGACAGCAAATATATTACGATTAAATCTCCAATGATTGGAACTTTCTACAGAAAACCATCTCCAGATAAAGAGGTTTTCGCAAACGTAGGCGATTCTGTGACAGAAGGGAAAGTAGTTTGTGTGATCGAAGCGATGAAGCTTTTCAACCAGATCGAATCAGAAGTTAGCGGAAAAATCGTGAAGATTTTGGTAGAAGATGCTACTCCTGTAGAATACGATCAACCATTATTTTTAGTAGACCCTTCTTAAAGGAATTTTAGATGAAAGATTATAAATTTTAAATGAAAATCGATTCGTTTAAAATTAATTTAAAATTCAAAATTTAAAATTTAAAATTTCTAAAAAGATGTTCAAAAAAATATTGATCGCAAACCGTGGCGAGATCGCAATGCGAATTTTGCGTACGGCTAAGGAAATGGGAATCAAAACAGTGGCTGTTTACTCAACTGCTGACAAAGACAGTCTTCACGTACGTTTTGCGGACGAGGCTGTTTGTATTGGTCCGCCAATGAGCAAAGATTCTTATCTTAAAATTCCTAATATTATCGCAGCTGCAGAAATCACCAATGCAGACGCCATCCATCCAGGTTACGGTTTCTTATCAGAGAATGCAAACTTCTCCAGAATTTGTGCTAAGAATGGCATCAAATTCATTGGAGCAACTCCGGAACAGATCGAAAAAATGGGAGACAAAGCTACGGCTAAAGCGACTATGAAAGCAGCTGGAATCCCTTGTGTTCCAGGTTCTGAAGGTTTGATCGATTCTTATGAAGATGCAAAGAAAACTGCGAAAGAAACAGGATATCCAGTGATGATCAAAGCTACTGCCGGTGGCGGTGGAAAAGGGATGAGAGCCGTATGGAAAGAAGAAGATCTGAAAGAGCATTGGGATTCTGCAATCCAGGAAGCTGTTGCAGCTTTTGGAAATGGCGGAATGTACATGGAAAAACTGATCGAAGAGCCAAGACACATCGAGATTCAGGTTGCTGGAGATCAATTTGGTAAAGCTTGTCACCTTTCTGAAAGAGACTGTTCTATCCAAAGAAGAAATCAAAAACTGATCGAAGAAACACCTTCTCCTTTTATGACAGATGATCTTCGTGAAAGAATGGGTGCTGCGGCTGTAAAAGCGGCGGAATACATTTCTTACGAAGGTGTTGGAACCATAGAATTTTTGGTGGACAAACACAGGAATTTCTACTTCATGGAAATGAATACGAGAATCCAGGTAGAACATCCAATTACGGAACAAGTTGTTGATTTCGATTTGATCCGTGAGCAGATTTTATTAGCTGCCGGAACGCCAATCAGCGGGAAAAATTATTATCCGAAAAGACATTCTATCGAGTGTAGAATCAATGCGGAAGATCCTTATGCTGATTTCCGACCGTCTCCGGGAAAAATTACGGAACTTAATATTCCTGGTGGAAATGGTGTAAGAGTTGACACTCACGTTTATTCCGGATACACGATTCCATCCAACTACGATTCTATGATTGCAAAACTAATCGTTACAGCTCAGACAAGAGATGAATCGATTGCGAAAATGAAACGTGCTTTGGAAGAATTCTACATAGAAGGTGTGAAAACGACCATTCCTTTCCACAGACAACTATTGGAAAATGAAGATTTCTTAGCTGGAAATTATACTACCAAGTTTATGGAAGATTTCGTCATGGACAGAAGTTTTGATAATCATATCTAAAAAATATTATTAATACAGATATAAATGCCTGACTTTAAAAGTTAGGCATTTTTATTAGTTATGATGATTTCAAATTTATTATTTTTACAAAAATTAAAAGTTTATGTCAACAGCAGTTCAGGAAAAAAATTCCCAATATTTCATCGACCTCGAAAACCAATACGGCGCACACAATTATCATCCGCTTCCTGTAGTTTTGGATCGTGGTGAAGGTGTTTTTGTTTGGGATGTGGAAGGTAAGAAATACTTCGATTTTCTTTCTGCTTATTCCGCTGTAAATCAAGGACATTCTCATCCAAAAATTGTAGAAGCATTGGTAAATCAGGCTAAAAAATTAGCGTTGACTTCAAGAGCTTTTTATAATTCAAATCTTGGAGAATACGAAAAAAAAATCACTACTCTTTTCGGATTTGATAAAGTTCTTCCAATGAATTCCGGTGCTGAAGCTGTAGAGACAGCTGTAAAATTAGCAAGAAAATGGAGCTACGAAATCAAAGGAATTTCAGAAAACGCTGCGAAAATTGTGGTTTGTGAAAATAATTTCCACGGAAGAACGACGACAATTGTTTCCTTCTCAAACGATCCCGATGCGAATCAAAATTACGGACCTTTCACCCCAGGATTTATTAAAATTCCTTACAACGACTTGGCTGCTTTGGAAGAAACTCTGAAAAATGATGCTCAGAATATTGCGGCATTTTTAGTGGAGCCAATCCAAGGAGAGGCCGGCGTTTATGTTCCGGATGACAATTATTTAAAAAATACTTCGGAACTTTGTAAAAAACATAACGTTCTATTCATAGCAGATGAAGTACAAACCGGAATCGCAAGAACCGGAAAATTGATTGCTTGTCATCACGAAAACGTTCAGCCAGATATTTTGATTTTAGGAAAAGCACTTTCCGGCGGAATGTATCCAGTTTCTGCAGTTTTGGCAAATGACGAGATTATGAATGTCATAAAACCAGGTCAGCACGGTTCAACTTTCGGCGGAAATCCTATTGCCTGTGCTGTTGCAATCGCTGCTTTGGATGTTGTAGCTGATGAAAATTTATCCGAAAGATCTGAAGAATTGGGAAAACTGTTCCGTTCTGAAATTGAAAAATTAATTGAAAAAACAGACTTAATTACGAAAGTTCGTGGAAAAGGTTTGCTTAATGCAATTCTTATCAATGATTCTCCTGACAGCAAAACTGCCTGGAATCTTTGTGTACAACTGAAGGAAAACGGACTTCTCGCAAAACCGACGCACGGCAATATCATCAGACTGGCACCACCTTTGGTCATTACAGAAGAGCAACTTTTGGAGTGTGTGAAAATCATAGAGAAAACTGTTTTGGAATTCGAAAATTAAAATGCAGAAACTGAAAGAAAAAGTAAGTGGATTGATCATCACTTTTAATGAAGAGAAAAATATTCGGGAAGTTCTTGAATGTTTTGGCTTCTGCGATGAGATTATTGTTGTCGATTCTTTCAGCACAGATAAAACGGTAGAGATAGCAAAAGAGTTTGCAAAAGTAGAAATCATTCAGAATAGATTTGAAGATTTTACCAAACAGAGAAATATTGCTCTGGATGCTGCAAAAAATGATTGGGTGTTATTTTTGGATGGCGATGAGAGAATTTCACCACAATTACGCAAAGAAATTATCGAAACGGTGAAAAATCCGAATTCAAAAGATGCTTACTATTTTTACAGAACATTCTTTGTCGGAAAGAAAAAAATAAATTTTTCAGGAACTCAGAATGATAAAAATTTCCGCTTGTTCAGAAAATCAAAAGCACATTATTCTGAAACTAAAAAAGTTCATGAAACGCTGGAAGTTAATGGATCTATTGGAATTTTAAAACACAAACTTCTTCATTATTCTTTTGAAAATTACGAACATTTCAAAATTAAAATGTTGTCTTATGGAAGATTAAAAGGACAGGAACTTCAATTAAAAGGAAAAAAATATTCTTCTTTCGTACAATGGAGCAAAGTTATTTTCAAATTTTTAAAAACTTACATTCTCAAGCTTGGAATTTTGGACGGCATTAATGGGCTCAAAATCAGCTATCTTCAAAGTTTGTACGTGTATGAAACTTACCGAACGCTGAAAAACTAAGGCATTTAGTAAAAAACATTTTATCTATTTACAAAAAGTGGCTTTTTATTTTTAAAAAAACTGTCAATAAAGTTTGTAAGTTTTCTTTGGGTGCTGGATTCTTTAACCCGAATTGGAATTTGAGTGAGATCCATTTCTTTCACCCTCTCTATTATTTCATCTAAAGAATAATTTTTCATAAAGACTTCCTTGATAAAATCACTAATAATTTTGTTCCACTCTTTTTTATTACCCCAGTAATGTCCAACGATTTGGTACGCAGGCTGCAATTCTGAATATGCATTCAGCCCAAGAGAAAAAGCAAATTGTTCTATCAATCTTCTTGTTACGCCATCAGCACACATGGCGTCATTAATTCCTAGTGTTAAGTCAAGACAAATAAAATGTTTGTTAGAAACCCCAATGAGTCCCGCATTCCACATTGTAGAATTTTCATTTATTTTAGTATTATGATAGGTTTTGCCTTTCATTTGCTTCCACATCAACTTTTCGGTTTTTGTGTTAAGTGTTGATAGCTTTCCCTCCTTTATGTGCATATAGTTTTGTCCGTTTTTCATACCGTTGCGCAAAACATCCATATCCTGATAGAAAAAAGTATCTCCATCCAAATAAAGAATAGAATCTAAAGGATATTTTTGAGCAACCAACTGAAGTGCTTTAATTTTTACACGCCAAAAAAACTTATACTTTCCTTCCCATTCTAATATAACCTCGCGGCTGATTGGTATTATTTCTATGTTATCTTTAAAAGACCGAAATAATGATGGATCTTCGGCAACAACGATAATCCTATCTTCAACACTTTTACGAGCCAAGGCTGTATACATTGAAAAATATACTTGCTGGTAATTATCCAGATTATTGCCAAATACTAGATATACAATATTCATAAAATTTTTATTTAAAAGCCTTTTAATAGGTCGATAGTTGTGTTTTCTGGTCAAATTTAGTGTAAATACAGCTGATATTAAAATTTGTTTGGCCTAATATTTTCTACTAAATTGCAGCATAAATCATCTTGTAAAATGGCTGTTTATTATAGTCTTTGTTTTATGCAAAAAATGTACAGAAATCATTTTCGTTTAGATCAATTTTCCCTAAATCAAGTATTAGCCTACTTTAATTTTCATGAATAATTATCCGCTGATCAGCCTAATCATTCCTTGTTATAATGCCAAACAGACGTTGGGAAAATGTCTGGATTCTGTAATCCAACAATCGTACATTAATCTAGAAATCATTATTGTTGATGATGGTTCTACAGACGAAACTTCAATGATTTATGAAGATTTTCTTCGTAAAGATGAAAGAATTAAAATTTTCAAGCAGGAAAATTCAGGCGTTTCGAAAGCGAGAAATAAAGGTTTAGCAGTCGCAACAGGAGAATATATATGTTTTGTGGATTCTGATGATTGGGTAGAACCAGATTATTGTTCGGAGCTATATCATTCGCTTGTTAAAGAAAATGCGGATATCGCTATTGTAGAAGCCTCTTATGAAGATGAAAACGGAAATATTGTTTTTAGCAAGCCTATTTCTGAAGAGATGGTAATTGATGGCAAAAGAGCTTTAGAGCTTTTATTGGAAGATAACATTATACAAAGCCATCCGTGGGGGAAATTATATAAAGTTTCGTTTTTCAGAAATGTAAATTTTCCTGAAAATTTGAAATGCTTCGAAGATTACTCAACACTTTTCAAGGTTTTTGATAAGGCCATTAGAGTTGTCAAATCGAATAAGAAGCTTTACCATTATATACAGCATGAGCATAGCCTTTCACACAATCTCTCTCCTGAAACTGCCTATTATTTTTATTTAGCGATAATGGATGTTATCAAATTCTGGCAAAGTAAGAAACTTGTCACGAACAAAGGAAAAATCGCAAAAAATATCATCAGAAAACTATTGATGGTTCTTAAGCGTATTCTACGAAATACGAATGAGGAAGAAATGCTCGCCGAAAAGAAAGAAATCCGGAAATCTTTTGAATCACTTCTTATATATACTGCAAAAGACATTGGTGTAGAATATTACTTTTATATAAGATTATACTATTACTATCCAGAATTTTACACAAAAATAATTTCTAAAAAATGACAAGCAAACCACTTGTATCCATCATTGTTCCTTGTTATAATGCAGAAAAATTTGTAGAAACTTGCGTGAATTCTGTAGTATCGCAAACTTATAAAAACTGGGAATGTATTTTAATTAATGACGGAAGCAATGATAAAACTTTAGATTTAATACGAAAATTTGAATCTCAAGACAAGCGGATTCGTGTTTTAAACCATGAGAATTTAGGACCATCAGCTGCAAGAAATAAAGGAATCGATAATGCAAACGGAGAATTAATATTTTTTTTAGATGCAGATGATATCCTAATTAATAATACAATTACCACTTTGGTTTCGTCTTATAACAATAATGATATTATTATCGGTGCGACTATGACTTTTTCTTTGTGTAATGAAAAAATTATTAAAGGCTCCTACTTATATTATCCTAAAGAAGGTAATATTTCCTTCAAGAACGAAAATAATGAAGTTTTAATAAGAACCATGGAATCCGGAATTACACCAGTTCCTCATAATAAATTATATAGAAAAGATTTTATTAATAAATATCAACTTCGTTTCAAGTTTGGTATTTTGCACGAAGATGAATTGTGGTTTTTTGAAACCATGTTATTTGCCCGAAATGTAAAGTTTATAGACACAGAAACTTATCTATATAGAATTAACAATCAGGGCTCAATAACAAAAAACATGAATGACAAAAATTTAAATTCCTATATTCAAATTATGTATCATATTGTGACGAAATATTCTAAACACAAAAATTTTGGCGTCATAGCAAAATGGTATGCGGTTTACATTAAGAAAATTCTTCTTGATTTTGCAATTAGAGACCGGGCTAAATTAAGTGATGAAATAATTTCAAAACTAGAATTGGCTTTAAAAGATTGTTACCTTCCTCTCGGAAAAGATCATATTCTCTCGAAGAATAATGACATTTATTATAAAAAGATTAATCAATTATCCTTGCAAAAATTTAGTATAATTGAAAAATATTTCTTCCGAAATCCAATTAATAGTGTTAGAAAAGTAGTTAAAGTCATTAAAATTTCCTATTTTTTAAAATAAAATGACAAAAGCTAAAACTTTTCTTTTAATGATGGCAGATTATTCTGATTTCCCCACATTATTTGCTAAAAACCTTGAAAAAGAAGGGTTTGTACCTTATGTAATTACTGATAATATCCCAGATTTTAAATATAAAAATAGAGAAAGATATATCAATTTTTTAAAAAAAACATTTCAGAAAAATAAAGAATATAAAAAAAATCTTGTAGAACAGCACAGATTTTTAGAATATTCCAATAAAATAAATGCTATAGGTACTGATTTAGATTATGTTCTAATTATTCGTCCAGATCTTTTCCCAATTTCTGTAATCCAATTTTTAAAAAAGAAAACTAAAAAACTCATTGCCTATCAATGGGATGGAATAAATAAATTTCCAAAAATAAAAGATTATTTTTCATTATTTGATACGTTTTATTGTTTTGAGGATGTGATAGGAATAGAAAATATTAGAAAGATTAACAATTTTTATTTTGATTATGATCACTTTGACGAATCTCAAAATACCTATAATTATGACTCTCCCATTTTTTACTTCGTAGGTTTAGATTGGGAAAATAGAAGAGAAAAAATAAATAAATTTATAAGGTTTACAAATAATAATAATAATTACAAAATCAAATTTTATATTCAAGAATTTGAAAAAAACACGAACAAAAATCCTTCGATAAATTACATTAAAGATCGGATTTCGTTTACAGAGAATATAGAATTGGTGAAAAAATCAGATATTCTTGTAGATTTTTTAGACCCAAGACACTCAGGTTTATCCATACGTTTTTTTGAAGGCCTATATTACAAAAAGAAAGTAATTACAGATAATAAAATGGTGAAGCAATACGATTTTTACCATCCAAACAACATCTTTGTTTTGGAAAATAACAATTACAATCATATTGAAGACTTTTTAAAGGTTCCTTATCATGAAATGAGTGAAGAAATTGTCAAAAAATATGGCTTCAGCCATTGGATTAAACAAATTACAGAAAATTAAAATATCAAAAGCCGAGGTAGTTCAAAAGTTTTTTGATATTATTTTCCTGCGTCTCAATAGAGAATTTTGAAAGCGGCAATGCACTATTGGTATGTAGTGTCTGCCATAAATTTTCATCGTCATACAATTCTAATATTTTTTTCGCAAAATCTTTCGGGCTTTCATCACTTATGCAAGCTGTAATTTTATCTTGCAGCCCCATTCCCTCCGCACCTATAGTGGTGGTGACTACTGGCAGACCGAACTCCAACGCTTGTCCAATTTTTCCTTTTACGCCGGCTCCGTATCGCAATGGCGCTACAAATATTCTGGAATTTTCAAACCAATAATCTACAGATTCTTTATATCCTAATATTTGAAACTTGTCCGAATGATATTTTTCTTTTAAATCTTCCGGGAAATTAGGTCCTAAAATGTAAACTTTAATAGAATTATTTTTTTCCCAAACCAAAGGCATTATCTTTTCAAATAGAAATTTTACTGCATCCACGTTAGGTATATGGTAATATCCACCTATAAAAAGCAGACCTTCTCGCTTAGTAAAATCAGCATTTTTAACGGCCACAGATTTATGAATATTACTGATTGTAAATACTTTATCTCTTTCTATGCCTTGATTAGATACGATTTCCTTTTCTTCATCACTTATGGAAATTACCGCATTTGCATTTTTCATCCCGAAATACTCCTTTTCTTTAAAGGATTTCATTTCTTTTTTCCTGCTTTTGGTTACTTCTAAATATTTATTTTCACGTTCCATTCTCAAGTAATGAAGATCTACCATATCATATATAATCTTTTTACTGGAAATTTTATTTTTTATCTGTTTAAACCAATAATCAAATCCTAATGGTCTGAAAATCCATATAATATCAACATAATGAAGAGCTTCTGTAACCTGATCAGAAACCTTTACAATTTTATCCCGAGTATTTACATAGTCCTTACATACTTCTACACCCATACTTCTGAAAAAATCAACATAAACATCATCACCTGTTTCTTCAAAATGCTTTACTGCCAAAACTATTTTATGCTCATTTTTTTGAAGGATTTTAATAATTTCAAAAAGTCTTCTTGAACCAGAATCTTTATCAGGTTTTGGCATGTTTTCCTCCAGAATGAGAATACTTGGTTTTTTATAATGTGCGTTAAAATTGGTTCTTACTCCATCATCCAGAAATCTTTCATTAGTAAAATATTTGTCCCATCTACTCATAAAAACCTCCCTGTTTTTCTGTAACAAAACTTCTTTTCCGCTATCTTTTCCAGTGTAAGAGATATTTTCAAAATGAATGATTTCTGACTTTGGCTGATAATAAATATCCAGATTTTGCTCATATTTTAATCTTTGGCAAAAGTCGGTTTCCTCATAATAGGCGGGTAAAAAAGCTTCATCTAAAAGGTTTAGTTTTCCATTAATATCTTTTCTTTTGAATAATAAACTACAGCCCGAACAATAATCTACTTTCCTTAGGTAATTAAACTTTGAAGCGTCTATTGCGTCACACCTTCCCAAATTAACAATCTCCGAATCTTTGAAAATAAGACATCCTGCTTCCTGCAGAGTGTTGTCTGCAAAAACCATTTTGGAGCCGACTGCGCCAACTTTTTCTTTGGTTTCAAAAACCTCTAATAGGCTCGACAAATACTTTTCCTGAACTTCTACATCATTGTTTAATAGATAGACATATTTTCCTTTAGCCGCTGTAATTCCTTTATTTACATTTCTTAAAAATCCGAGATTTTCAGAATTATTAATGACAGTGATGCCTTTTATATTATCTAAATAATGCAAAGTATCATCAGTACTGTTATCATTTATGATAATAATTTCCTTTGGAATATCCTTATCATATTGTTCAATGGTATAAAGACAATTAAGAGTGTATCTGATCTGGTTATAAACTGGTATAATGATAGATACTTCCGGATCCACATTAGATTTATTAAAATCAAAATTATAATTTTTAAAAAAATCAAGATCAAAATGGTTAATGTTCAGTTTTCTTTTATTCCTGATAAAATTACGATTTTCAATTTTTTTTTTAAAAAATCTTTTAATTCCCATTTTTAATTTATTATTTTGGTGAGCTACTTTTAATTTAAGAAAACGAAAGTAAGCAAATTATGAGAGACAAAAAAAATGTTATCAAAGCTGGATATCTTATATCATACGATTATTCTTATATCTTCACTTCTGTAAAATTAATTTACGATTACGTTGACAGTATTGTTATTAGCTATGATGCGGATAATAAAACTTGGGCAGGAAATGATGTTTTTATTCCAGATAGCTTTTTTGCAGAAATCAAAGCAATTGATATTCATAATAAAATCACGTTCTACAAAGACCAATTTTATGTTCCCAATATGCAGCCTTTGGATCTGGACACAAGGCAACGCAATATGATGGCGGAAAAAATGGGAAGTGGAGGATGGCATATCCAGATTGATAGTGACGAATACTCTTATGATTTTAAACTATTGGCACAGTTCCTCAGAAAACATCAATTCCTTACTAAAAACCCGAAAAAGACGCCGATTAATTTTTTAGTTAATTTGGTTGTGCTGTTCAAACAAAATAAAGACGGTTTTTATGTAATTCAGCCTTTCAATGAGACTTGCTTTTTTATCACTAATAACCCTGTTTACGAAAAAGTAAGGCAACCCAAGGTTGGTAAAACTTTACAATTAGATTATTATTTAATTCATCAATCATGGGCAAGAACCCCCGCTGAGATTCAACAGAAAATCACAAACTGGGGTCACAAAAATGACTTTGATGTCCAAAAATTTTACGAAAAATGGAAAGATTTGGAGGAAAATAATTATAAAACCTATATTGATTTTCACCCGCTTCCAGGATCATTCTGGGGAAAGCTGGATTTTTTTGAGGCAACTGATATTCAAAATTTTATTGAAAAATTCAAAAAAAAATATCCTCAAAATAAATTATATTTAAACCTGTCTTTTACAAAAAAAATAAAACTCTACATCAGAAGTTTGTTTTAAGTTTATACAAAAAAAGGGAATATTAATATTCCCTTTCTCCATTCTATTTTTTTAACTTCTATCATACTCATCTTCCAATCTCACGATATCATCTTCACCAAAGTAAGTGCCTGTCTGCACTTCGATGAAAACAACGGGTTTGTCAGTAAGATTCATAATTCTATGTTTTGCTCCCAACGGAATGAAAATGCTTTGACCATAAGTTAAAGGAATTTCTTCTCCATCCAGAACAATCGTTGCATTACCTTCTATGATTGTCCATTGTTCCTGTCTTTTGTAATGGAACTGGTAAGATAATTTCTGCCCGGGATTTACCTCGATTCTTTTCAATTTATAATGTGGTTCGTCTGCCAATACAAAATATTTCCCCCACGGTCTTTCGCCTATTTCCAACATAGTTTTTATTTTAATTAACAAAAGTAGCATTTCGAAAAAGATTAACCAAATTCAAAAGGCAAAACGCCAAGAATTTCTTAATTTTGCACCACAATTTTTTAGTCATTCCGATGACTTTTAAAAATCAATAAGAATTATGAAAAAAGTAAGAGTGCGATTTGCACCCAGCCCGACTGGAGCATTACATCTCGGAGGCGTACGAACAGCCCTGTATGATTATCTTTTCGCTAAAAATCAAGGCGGCGAATTTGTTCTTAGAATCGAAGATACCGATACTGCAAGATATGTGGAAGGTGCTGAAGACTATATTATGAATTCTCTGGAATGGTGCGGAATCATCCCGGACGAAAGCCCTAAAGTTGGTGGGCCTTATGCACCTTACAGACAATCTGAAAGAAGAGACATCTACGACAGATACAAAGAACAAATTCTTAAAACAGATTACGCTTATTTAGCTTTTGATACACCGGAAGAATTGGACGCAATCCGTAAAGATTTCGAAGCTAAAGGTGACGTTTTCTCTTACAACTACCAGACAAGATTAAAATTAAAAAACAGCATTTCTCTTTCTCAGGACGAAGTTCATAAATTAATTGATGCGAATATTCCTTACGTTGTTCGTTTTAAAATGCCGGTTGACAGAACTTTGAATCTTCAGGACATCATCAGAGGTAATTTTTCTGTGAATACCAATACTTTGGACGATAAGGTTTTGATTAAAAATGACGGAATGCCAACTTACCATTTCGCTAATGTGGTTGATGATTTCGAAATGAAAATCTCTCACGTGATTCGCGGTGAAGAATGGTTACCATCGATGCCTTTGCACGTTTTACTATATGAGGCAATGAATTGGGAAGCTCCTGAATTTGCCCATTTATCATTAATTCTAAAACCAGAAGGCAAAGGAAAATTAAGCAAAAGAGACGGTGCCAAATTTGGATTTCCGGTTTTCCCGATGAATTTCAAAGATCCGGAAAGCGATGAGATCTGGAAAGGCTACAAAGAATCCGGTTATTTCCCGGAAGCTTTTATCAATATGACCGCATTGCTTGGCTGGACGCCTGCAAATGACAGAGAAATAGTTTCTATGGACGAGATGATCGCTGAATTTGATCTTCATAAAGTTCATAAAGCAGGCGCAAGATTCGATCCTCAGAAAGCAAAATGGTTCAATCAGGAATATCTTAAAACTAAATCGAATGAAGAAGTTTTAGCATTATTAAAAGAAGTTGAAGAAGTGAAAGCTTTGAATCTTTCTGATGATAAATTATTGAAGATTGTTTCATTAATGAAAGAGAGAGCAACTTTCGTCATTGATATTTATAACGATGGAAAATTCTTCTTCGAAGCGCCAACTTCTTACGACGAAAAAGCATTGAAGAAAGCCTGGAACGATACAACTTCAGCGATATTAAAAGATTTTTCAGCTAAATTGGAAACTTCGGAATTTGATTCTGAAACTTTGAAAGAAGCTATTCATCATTTTGCAGAAGAACATTCATTAGGAATGGGGAAAGTAATGATGCCACTTCGATTAGCATTAGTTGGAGAACTGAAAGGCCCTGACGTACCGGATATTATGAATATTATCGGCAAAGAGGAAACTTTAAAAAGAATAGAAAAAGCAATTGCAGTAAATTAATTGTCTTTTTCAAAATCGATTTATAAAAAAAACATTATTTTTGAGGGTTTAATCCAAACAAAACATGGAATATTTAGAATTTGAACAACCTGTAAAGGAATTGATAGATCAGTACGAAAAATGTGTGCAACTGGGTACAGAAAGCGGCATTGATGTAGATGAATCCTGCAAAAAGATCAAAAACAAAATAGAAGAAACTAAGAAAAAAATATACGAAAATCTGACGCCTTGGCAGAGAGTTCAGCTTTCCAGACATCCGGACAGACCTTACACGCTTGATTACATCAACGGTTTGGCAGACGAAGGTAGTTTTGTTGAACTTCACGGTGACAGAAACTTCGGTGATGATCCTGCGATGATTGGCGGAATTGCCAGCATCAGCGGAAACACGGTTATGTTGATCGGAACTCAGAAAGGTAGAACGACCAAAGAACGCCAGCACAGACGTTTCGGAATGTCAAATCCTGAAGGTTACAGAAAGGCTTTAAGGCTGATGAAGCTAGCAGAGAAATTCAATATTCCTGTCGTAACTTTGGTTGATACGCCGGGAGCATATCCAGGATTGGAAGCTGAAGAACGTGGACAAGGTGAGGCCATTGCCAGAAATATCTTCGAAATGTGTTCTCTTAAGGTGCCAATCATTACCATTATCATTGGTGAAGGTGCAAGTGGTGGCGCATTGGGAATTGGCGTTGGAAACAAAGTCTATATGATGGAAAATACCTGGTATTCTGTGATCTCTCCGGAAAACTGTTCTGCGATCCTTTGGAGAAGCTGGGAATATAAAGAAACCGCAGCTGCAACAATGAAACTGACAGCTGATGATATGCTGAAACAGGAATTGATTGACGGCATCATTCCAGAGCCATTAGGCGGCGCACATTATGACGCTGCGACTACTTTTGAGAATGTGAAAAAAGTGCTGTTAAAAGACATTAAAACATTATCTAAGCAAGCACCTGAGAAATTGGTTCACGACCGTCAGGAGAAATTCATTGCGATGGGAGAATTCAAAGGGTAACATTTGGCTTTTTGCGATTAGCTTTTGGCTACGTCTCTTAAATTCAATAAAATACAACCCTTTCAGAGTTTGAAACTTTGGAAGGGTTTTTGTTTGTCTAAACTTGAATGAATGAAAAATCTTGAATTTGTAAAACAAATGTTCAATTTTGCGAAGCTGCAGCCCGACTTGAATGGAGCTCTTTTTTGCATTGGGAAAAGCTTTGGCAAAAAAAGCGGGAACGGAAGGCGGAAAAAGCTGCCCAAAATATCACACAAAAAAAAGCGGTCTCAAATATTTGAAACCGCTTTTCTATTTTTAGATAAATCCTTCGATTATTCAGCATCGAAATCAGCATCTGCATCTGCAGAAACTTTTTCGCCTTCTTCTTTAGATTTTTCTTTGTCTGCTTTTCTTTGAGATAAACCTTCTTTGATAGATTCTGAAACTACGCTCAACAACATATCAATAGATTTGGAAGCATCATCATTTCCTGGGATTACGAAATCCACTTTTCTCGGATCTGAGTTAGTATCTACGATACCAAAAACCGGGATACCCAATTTTTTAGCTTCAGTCACTGCGATGTGCTCTCTCATAATGTCAACTACGAAAATAGCTGAAGGAAGACGAACCATGTCTGCGATAGATCCTAAGTTTTTCTCAAGATTTGCTCTTTGACGATCTACTTGTAGTCTTTCTTTTTTAGACAAAGTTTCGAAAGTACCATCTTTCTTCATTTTGTCGATTTGGTTCATTTTCTTAACTGCTTTTCTGATAGTTACAAAGTTTGTAAGCATACCACCTGGCCATCTTTCTGTAATATAAGGCATGTTAAGTTCAGCAGCGTGTTTTGCTACTACTTCTTTCGCTTGCTTTTTAGTAGCTACGAAAAGAACTTTTTTGCCTGCAGAAGTTAATTTTTCCAAAGCTACACAAGCCTCGTCCAATTTAACAGCTGTTTTATGTAAATCTACGATGTGAATACCGTTTTTCTCCATGAAAATGTATGGAGCCATATTTGGATTCCACTTTCTAGTCATGTGACCGAAGTGTACGCCAGCCTCTAAAAGGTCTTTTACATTTGCTTTTGCCATGTTTTTTTGTTTTTTGTTAGTTTACTTTCCGCTTTTCTGCAATCAACTTTACTTTAGATGGGAGTAAAGTTTGGATGCTAAACGTAACGGGCAATATTTAAGTGAGATTAAAAGACTTAAAGATTTGAGATATGAGACTAATAATCTCCCAGCTCTTCTCTCTCCATCTCTTGTCTGGATTAACGTTTTGAGAACTGGAATCTCTTTCTTGCTTTTTTCTGACCGAATTTCTTTCTCTCAACCATTCTTGCATCTCTTGTAAGCAATCCGTGTGGCTTAAGAACCAAACGATATTCCTCATTGATTGCGCATAATGCTCTAGAAACTCCTAGTCTGATAGCTTCAGCTTGTCCAGTAATCCCTCCTCCGAAAACATTCACTTTAAGATCATACTGATCAACAGTTTCTGTCAACAAAAATGGCTGATTCACTTTATAAACCAAAACATCCGTACAGAAATAAGTTTTAGCATCTTTACCGTTTATGCTAATAACGCCAGTTCCTGGCTTAACAAAAACTCTTGCAACAGAAGTTTTTCTTCTTCCGATTTTGTGTACTGTAGACATATTAATTATTTGAATTCGTTAACATTGATTACTTTAGGCTGCTGAGCTTCATGTTTGTGTTCTGTTCCTTCATATAAATAAAGGTTTTTGAACAAAGCAGAACCTAGTCTGTTTTTAGGAAGCATCCCTTTGATGGATCTTTCCAAAACTTTCAGTTCGTCTTTTTTCTTAAGCTCGTCTGCAGTCATAAACTTCTGACCACCAGGATATCCTGTATGCCAGATGTAAGTTTTATCTGCCCACTTGTTTCCGGAAAGTGTAACTTTCCCAGCGTTCAAAACGATCACATTGTCTCCGCAATCTGCGTGAGGTGTGAAGTTCGTTTTGTGCTTACCTCTCAAAATCTTTGCAACGGTAGAAGCTAATCTTCCCAACGGTTGCCCAGCAGCGTCTACAACAACCCATTCTTTATTTGCTGTAGCCTTGTTTGCCGATACTGTTTTGTAACTTAATGTATTCACAATTTATCGTTTACGATTAAACATAATTTTCCCTTACGGGTGTGCAAAGGTAGCAAAATTTTTTCGCCTGAAAAATTAATCCGTGAAAAAGATTTTAATTTTCTAATAATTAATGAGTTATTAATTCGAATTCTGCTCGCACTGTTCAAAATTAATTAATATGAAGGCTATTATATAACAGTCCTTTTTTATATTTTTGGTGAAAATTCTAAAATGAGCCACGGAAAACTGAGAGAAGAAAAAGACTGCCTGAATTGCGGACACACCGTTGAGGAAAAATACTGCCCCAATTGTGGACAGCAGAACATCCAGACAAGACAGCCTTTCCATTATCTCTTCACTCATTTTGTAGAGGATTTCACACATTACGACGGGCAATTCTGGGGAACTTTAAAAAATTTACTCTTTAAACCCGGGAAATTGACGACCACTTATCTTGAAGGAAAAAGACAAATATTTGTTCCGCCTGTTAAGCTTTATATATTCGTCAGTTTCATCACATTCTTTCTGTTTGCTTTATTTCCACCTTTTAATATCAATTTTGACGGAAAGGGAACAACAAAATTACTACCTCAAAAAAATAAAATCTCTGAACTGCAAAAAGCATATAACGATGCACGGACCAAAGAAAAATTAGAAGCAAGCGACAGTTTATATGTAACAAAGATTGATGCGCTCATGAAAGACTCCGCCAAAATAAATGAAATGGAGAGAACCTTTGACATGAATAAGTCGTTAGATGACGACATCAAAGTTTCCGGATACAACAACAGAAAGTCTTTTGACTCCGCCACTGCAAAAAATCCTTCGTTTTTTGATTTTATAAATGTTCCGTTTGCCCATAAATATTTTGAACTCAAGGAACAGGGTGTTAAGAAAGGTGAGATTTTGAAAAAACTATCTGAAACATCTTTCCACAATCTTCCAAAAGCGCTTTTCATTTATCTGCCGATTTTCGCTCTATTTTTATGGATATTTCACAACAAAAAGAAATGGTGGTATTTTGACCACGGTATTTTCACATTGCATTACTTTGCTTTTTTGCTTCTTAATATTTTAATATTTACATTCCTTAGTAAACTGCCTGATTTGATTAATATTGCTTTTATCAATACAATCATTTATATCATAATGACAGCGATGGTGTTTTACAGCGCTATCTATTTCTTCATTGCGCATCACAGAGTTTACCATTCACACGGTGTTGTAAGCTTTATTATAGGATCTATATTATTCTCGATTAATCTATTTGCATTCTTATTTTTAGCGATTGGACTTGGATTGATAAGTTTTCTGATGATTCATTAAAAAATAAAAAAGCCAGACTTCTAAGGAAATCTGGCTTTTTTAAATATTTTAAAATTAAGATTAATATCGCAAGGATTTACTTTCTCTGAAACTTGCTATCATATAATAAGCGACAAAAACTGTAGAGAATTTGATGATTGATGGAATCGCAGTTTCAAAATTAAAAAATACCAATCCTACAATAACGAGGAAAACAATTCCTATAAAAGAAATGCCCATTTTCTTTGGCAAAGGCCAATCCGGATGGTCCACGAAATAAGCCAATCCCCAACCAATTCCAAACGCGGAAGCCACATAAAGTTCTACCCAGAAATCCACCGGACTTCCTGTAAGACGCCTCAGGAAAAAACTAATCAACGTTCCGACCACAAAATACATCAGTGCCTTTACCATTTCAAAATCATTTTTGCAAAAGTAAGAATTGTAAAATTGTACAATGTAAAAAGTAGAATGTATTAATGATTAAAAATATGCTACACCAAATTCTCCTCAACAAAATTCCTTAAATTTGTGTAAACGATATTTTTATGCGCGAGGTTCGGCTGAATTCTATTCTGGATAATGACTTTTACAAAATCACAATGCAAAATGCAGTCGTGAAATTATTTACCAACGAAATTGTAAAATACGAATTCATCAACCGTGGAAAACACGAGTTTCCGGAAGGTTTTGCAGACGAACTCAGAAAATCTGTCAACGCAATGGCAGAACTGAAACTCACGAAAGACGAAAAAAAATATCTCAAGGTCACTTGTCCATATCTTGCCCTTCCCTACCTCGATTTCTTGGAAGGTTTTCATTATGATCCTTCGGAAGTAAAAATTGAACAAAATGGAACTGAACTGAAAGTCTTTGTTGAAGGACTTTGGTACAGAACGATTCTTTGGGAAGTTCCTTTGCTTGCGCTTATCAGTGAACTTCATTATGAAATGAATCATCTGGAAAGACAAACCAACGAGGAAGTCATTGATAAAACGGTGGAAAAAGCCGTGCATCTTACAGAACTCGGTGTCCCGTTTGCAGAGTTTGGGACACGAAGAAGACATTCTTACAAAGTTCACAGATTGGTAATGGACGCTTTGATTCAGGATAAAAAATCCACTTTTACAGGAACTTCGAATGTTCATTTGGCGATGCTTTACAACGTAAAACCAATTGGGACGCACGCGCACGAATGGTTTATGTTTCACGCGGCGGAATTTGGTTTCAAGATGGCGAATTCTATCGCACTGGAAAATTGGGTCGATGTTTACCGCGGTGATTTGGGTGTTGCACTTTCCGATACTTATACGACGGAAGTGTTCTTCCAGCAGTTTGATAAGAAATTTGCAAAGTTGTTTGACGGCGTTCGTCACGACAGCGGCGACCCGTTGGAATTTGCTGACAAAACCATTGCACATTATCTGAAACAAGGCATCAATCCATTGTTCAAATACATTATTTTCTCAGACGGACTGAATCTTGAAAAAGTGGAGGAAATCACGAATTACTGTAAAGGAAGAATCGGGATTTCTTTCGGAATCGGAACCAATCTTACAAATGATGTTGGACTGAAACCAATGAATATCGTCATGAAACTCATTAGCGTAAAAGGTATTAACAACGAATGGATACCAACCGTAAAACTTTCGGATGAAAAAGAAAAATACACCGGTGATCCGAAAATGATAGAACTGGCGAAAGAATTTTTGCGGATTAAATAATAAATATTAATTATTTTTTCGTGATGATCATTCATAATAAATTACTTCTGTATTCCTACTTTATATTCACACATTTAATTGATTATCAAACTTTTCAAAACTTGATAACCTCCGAAATTCATTCTGTTAATTTTAATTAAAATTAATTTCCGTATCGAAAAAAAAATTAATTTTACAAGAAGTGAAAGTTTGAAATTGTAGTGTCAAGACCTTTAAATAACTATGTTTTTGGCATCAATTTTACTACTTAAAGAACACAATATAAAATTATTTTATACTATGAGAAAAACAATTAAAATCGCTGCTCTTGCCTTAATGGTATCAATGACAGCTGTTTCTTGTAAAAAGAAAGTCTCTGATGCAGAATTGACATCACAGGCAACCACTGTAATCACGGCTTATCCGGGAACTTCTGTGGAAGTGAAGGAAGGACAGGCTCATCTAAGCGGAGTTTTCGCAACCGAAGCTGACAAACAAGCAGCCATCGACGCTTTGAAAAAAGTGGAAGGTGTAAAAGATGTTCATGATATGGCAACTGTAGCTCCTGTAGCTGCACCTGTGGAAGTGAATATTGTTGATGCTGCTGTTCTAGCAAAAGTAAACACAGCACTGAAAGATATTCCCGGCGTAAAAGCTGAAGATATGGGCGGAATGCTTACACTTACAGGAACTACTACTGCGGCAAACGCCAGAAAAGTAAAAGAGTCTATAGATGCTTTGAAAATTGGTAAATACGATAACAAAATAACAGTTAAATAATTATGAGCTTACAAGATAAATACGCAAGTGTAGTTTCTGCAGCTCAGTCTGCTGGAATTTCTGATCTTTCTGTTCAGGAGCAGGATGGGATTTTGTACATTACTGGAAAAGCGACAAACAGCGCTTCAAAAGATTCTGTCTGGAACGCTCTAGGAGCAATTGACCCATCTTACACTGCAACCGACATCAACGTTGATGTACAAGTTTCGGGATTGACCGTTGGCGCTTCTTTGACTGTTGCAACAGACGAATCCAACCTGAATATTCGTCAGGAACCTTCTACTGATGCTGCAGTTGTAGGAAAAGCTGCGAAAGGCGAAACCGTAACTTTGGTAGAACAATCTTCTGACGACTGGTGGAAAATCAAAACAGCTGACGGTGAAGAAGGTTATGCCTATGCAAGATATTTGAAAGCTTAATTGACTTAGATTACCTAATCATATTTTGAAAGTTCCGAAAGGATTTGACAAATAATAAGGTGAAAAGTCCGGTGCAGTACCGGACTTTTCATTTTCTTTTGCAATAATTATTTGAGTTTGATTACCATTAATCACTTCCCAAAATCTATCTTTCTCTTTCCCAGAAAAAAGGAGGCTCGATTCCCAAAGCTCTCAGGTAAACGTAACCTTGACCGCGGTGATGAATCTCATTATCAACGAAATACAAAATATTCTGATAAACCGGAAATTCATACTGTCCAAACAAATTGAAACTTTCCTGAAAACGCTCCTCAGAAATCTGACTGAAATATTCATTGATAACTTCTGTTTGCTCATCCCATTTCTGCAAAATTTCTTGTTTTGTAGTTGGATTGAAAGCTTCATCGAATTCGCTAATTGTTCCGTCAACAATTGATTTCAAAGCTGGTCCGGCGATTGCCAAAAGTTCAAGTGTCAATTTCGAAAATGGTCTCATTCCGCCAATTGAAAACTCGAACAAATCTTTTTCAGGAAAAGCTTCTATTACTCTTCTGGTCAGATTTCTGTGGCCTTGCCAGTGGATTAAAAGTTGTTGTGAGTTGAGGACTGTGGCTGTTGCATTCATAATAGTTTGTTTTATTTGATACAAATTTACAGCGGGGTTGTGACAGTAGTTTGTCAGGAGGAATTTCACATTTATCGCAAAGGCGAAAAAAAATTATAATTGTAGAAAAAAGAAAGTCGCAAAGTCTTCATTTGCGACTTTAATAATAGTTTTAAAAAATCTTCTGCCTGTTAAGACCTATATCTTCTCAAACCTAAAATTCTCCCCAAGATAAGCCTGTCTCACTTCCGGGTCATTCGCCAAATCCTCAGGAATTCCCTCTTTCAGGATTTTCCCTTCGAACATAATATACGTTTTGTTGGTAATCGCCAAAGTCTGCTGAACGTTGTGGTCGGTAATCAAAATCCCTATATTTTTCTCAACCAGAGACCTCACAATCTTCTGAATATCTTCCACCGCAATCGGGTCAACACCCGCAAAAGGCTCATCCAAAAGAATAAAATTCGGACTTGTTGCCAGACAACGCGCAATTTCCGTACGACGCCTTTCACCTCCGGAAAGCAAATCGCCACGGTTTTTACGAACGTGTTCCAGGTGGAATTCCTCAATCAATTCATCGCATTTTTTCTGCTGTTCCTTTTTGGAAAGCTTCGTCAATTGCAACACGCCAAGAATATTATCCTCTACAGACAACTTCCGGAAAACCGATGCTTCCTGCGCCAAATAGCCGATTCCCTTTTGCGCACGTTTGTACATTGCGTCCTGCGTAATATTTTGATTATCAAGAAAAACGTTCCCTAAAGTCGGTTTCACCAATCCAACAATCATATAAAACGACGTTGTTTTTCCCGCACCATTTGGTCCCAAAAGTCCGACGATTTCGCCTTGCTGAACTTCCAATGACACGCCTTTCACCACCTTTTTCGGTCCGTATTCTTTGATTAAATTTTCTCCTCGTAAAATCATAAAACAAAGATATATATTTTTTGCTGGAAGTAGGAAGATGGAAGCTCATCTCAATGCTATTTAACACACAACGAGAAATTTCGCCATCCAAACTCAGTTTACGACAAGCATTTGGGCGTGCCCCTCGCCAGCGCAATGGCCACCGCTCGGGTCGGGCTTTCCGTTACAAGTCCTCACTCGTTGTATCGCTCCGGGCTTTCCACTTAAATCCTTCACGCGCTTCGCCTCGATTAAACATTCAACTTTTAACGACGGACATGTTACATTGTACTTTTTACATTATACATTTCAAATTGTACTTTATACATTGTACATTTGTAAAAAATTTCCAAAAATGCTGATAGAAAGCCTTCAAAACGAAAAAATTAAAAGACTGACCAGACTTCTAACCAAAAATCAGGAAAGAAGAAAAGCCAGCGTTTTCATCGTGGAAGGTCAGCAGGAAAACGAGCGCGCCTTGGAATTTGGGAATCTGCCAGAAGAATATTATATCTGTGAAAACATCTTCAAAGGGAAATTGCCTACAACAAAAATCCATTACGTTTCGGAAAAACTGTACGAGAAGATTGCTTATCGAGGTACAACAGAAGGAATTATTGGTATTTACAAATTGGAATCAAGAACTTTAGAAGATTTCAAACCTAAAAAAGATTCAGCAATCATCATTTTAGAAAGTGTAGAAAAACCAGGAAATCTTGGTGCCATCTTAAGAAGTTGCGAAGCTTTCGGCATCAATGCTTTAATTGTGACCGACCCAAAAACAGATTTTTACAATCCAAATGTCATCCGCTCAAGCGTTGGCTGTCTTTTTGGAATGAATATTTTTCAAGCATCCAATGATGAAACTTTGGAATTTCTGAAAATCAATGACTATCAGATTTTCACTACTTTTATGAGTGAAGACGCAAAGCATATTCAGGAAAAGAATCTGAAAAGTAAATCAGCAGTTTTATTCGGAACAGAACACTCCGGGCTGAGTGATTTCTGGAAACAAAAAGGAGAAAATGTTTTGATTCCAATGGCAGGAACTATTGATTCTCTTAATCTCAGCAATGCTGCAGCGATAACTTGCTATGAAATACTGAGACAGAAATTAGAGAAATAAAAAAACCGTCTCTAAAAAGAAACGGTTTAAAATTCTTAACTTGGTTAAGATTATTTTTTAGCAGCAGCAGAATCAACTTTAGCAGCAGCTCCTTCTACTTTAGCAGCAGCAGAATCAACTTTTACAGCAGCAGAATCAACATTAGCAGCAGCAGAATCAACTGTCAAAGCAGCAGAATCAACAACAGCAGAATCAGCAGAAGCAGTATCTACAGTTTCAGTTTTTTTACAAGCTACAAGAGCAAAAGCAGCGATAGCAGCTACGAATAATGACTTTTTCATAATAATAAAATTTAAATTGTTAGTTAATAGATGTTCTCGTTTGAACGGGACAAAATTACACCCACAAATAAATCTTGTATTTGAAAATTAATTGTAATATATTTGTAAAACACGATTTACAAATAAGAATAACTGTAAATCAATTAATTAAGCATATTTATAATTTTGAGCGAGATAGAATTTTTATATTTCCAATCCTTAAAAAAGGCGGTTCAGGATAAATATCTTGAGTCGCATTCTCCATCCTTTGATGATATTTCGAAATGGAAAGGTATTGATATTATTTATTTTCAGGAAGATCTGAGGCAAAAAGCGAAAGGAAATATCAGCGAAAAAACTTTTTATACCTATTTCAAGAACAATGCACAGGAGAAAATTCCAAGAATTGATATGTTAAATATCCTTTCCGTGTATATTGGCTACAATTCCTGGTCAGAATTCAGAAAGAAAAACCCATTAGTTGAAGACAAGAAAACGACTGAAGTACCACCAGCAATCGTTGAACAGGAGAACAGTACGGTAAAAAAAGAAGATCCAATAGAGATTCCACAGCCAGAACTTCCTGTTGAGAAGCCTACTACTGAGGAAATCATTTACAAAGCCAATGCTGACAATAAAAATCAGATTTTTTTGAAAAAGTATTTATGGCTGGGGATTTCGGTTTTATTGTTTGCAATCGTCCTTGTATTGGTGTTTTATGATAATTTATTTTATAAAAAATACACTTATGCTTTTACAGACGCAGACAGAAACTCATCTATAAAAGGAGAATTGGATGTAAAAATCATTCGTGATAATGAATCTCCTATTCTCTTCAAAGTAAAACCCAACTCACCTTTTGTTTATGAAACGAAGAGCAAGAAATTGAAAATGATCATTTCTTCTCCTTTTTATAAAACAGATGAAGTGACGAGAGATCTTACAAATGCACCGGAATCAGAAAACATAGAACTGAAACCGAATGATTATGCAATTCAGTTATTTTACTATTCCAAATCGATAAAAGATTTCAAGAAGAAAACGGAACAACTCAATCGACTGATTAGCGACAAAGCATTAATTTATCAAGTTGTTGACAGCGATATTTATGGAATAGAAACAATGAATAAGCAAAAATACATTTCGCTGGTTACGCTTCCCACGACTTCCCTCGAGAACCTGGAAGTAATTGATTCACAGATGGAAAATGGAAAAATTGTAATGATAAAATTCAGAATCACAGAAGATGAAAAATCAAAATAAATTTTACTGTTGGATAGCAGCTCTATCCATAATTACAACAGGAATTATTTCCTGTAACAAAAAGTACGATGGAGAAGATAATTCTCTGGAGACGATAAGAAATGCCAATAACAGAGTAACGTACACAAAATCGAGTCTTGATAGTTTACAGGCGATCAATGTAATCACTTCTCAAAAAATTCAGGATCTATTGGATCTTTCAACACTCTATACATCTGGAAATAAGGATACAGAAATCGATTCGGTTATTTACACACAGATGCAGGCACACTTTATGACCAAAGATTCTAACAATCTTAAACCTTTGTTGAAAGAAATGGATAGTCTGAAAGTAAGATTTGCCAAAGTGAACAATTTAAAAACTTCAAAATCTGTGGTGCAACAAGATACTTTAGACTTTGCCAATTTTGATGTAGAATATTATGACAAGAAAAAAACATACATCACAACAGTTAATCGGAATGCACAATATATGCTGAAAGCTTCTCCGGTAAAGTTTCAGAAAGAATTCAAATTCTACTTTAATAATTTTTATAAAAAAGAATCTGATACTACTAAAACAACAAAACCCGCTAATTAGCGGGTTTTGTATTAATTAAATCTGGGATTTAATTATTTTTTGATTTCTTCTTTAGTAGCTTTCTCGTCAGCTTTTACTTCAGCTTTAGCAGAATCAGCAGTAGCTTTTACAGAATCAACAGTTGCATCTGCAGTAGAATCGATTGCAGCAACAGTAGAATCAGCAGTAGCGTCAACAGAATCAACAGCAGCAGTTTCAACTTTGTCAGCTTTGTTACAAGCTACTAGAGAGATAGCAGCGATAGCAGCTACGAATAATGACTTTTTCATGTTCTAAAAATTTAAATTAATTATTATTATATTATTGTTGTCTTAATTATCGAGTTATAATTACAAGACAAAATTAGCACCGTCTGACAAAAATCATTAAAAAATAACTTGTAATAACCTTGTAAAAGTAATTTACAAAATAATACATATGATTATCAATTATTTAATTAAAATAAAATATTTCAGTTGGAGTAATCAATACATCTAATTGAAAATCTTTTTTATAAACATCTGCAATAATTTCATTCGGTTCAAAGAAATTCAATCCGATTTTTTTTTCAATATTAACATTCGCAGAAAAGAATTGGTCATAAAAACCTTTTCCGTATCCTACACGATTCCCTAAGTTGTCACAATAAAGCAAAGGCGTCAAAACATAGTCCAGATCTACGTTTGAAGCAATATTAGAAATTGGTTCTTTGATTCCCCACCTGTTAATTGCAAATTCTGAATAATGGAAAATCTCAATAGAAATGATCTTTTTACCTTGAATTTTCGGAACAAAAACTCTGATTTTATTTTCAAAAAAATAATCGATGAAAAACTGAGTATTCACTTCATTAAATTTTTCAATTGACAAAAAAGTATTAATCTTTTGATTTTCAATAGGATTAAATTGTAAAATGAATTTTTCAAGCAGTTTTTGAGACAAAAAATTGACCTCATCTTGCGATAAGGCCATTCTTTTTGCCTTATAAAGTTTTCTAAGTTCGCTTTTTGTGAGACTTAAATCCATCTTTATTTTATAAGATTTTATACAATTTGTCCGACAATCTAACTCTGAACGGAAGCTCAAAAGTAATTTGGTCACCAGCTTTTGCAGTTTCAACCGAATTTCCATCAACAACCATTTCTTTAATAACAACCTCTTGTTCTCCAGTCGTTGGTCCGGAAATCAAAATTTTATCACCACCAGAAAGTTCATTTGACAATAAAAACTGAGCAATTTTTGACTTAGTATAATAATGTTCCGCCTTTCCAATCAGGGTTTTCTTCACTTTTATCTTCTGTCGAATATCTTTTGCCTTAGCCAAAGGTTTATCTGTCAAATCACCCGAATTTTTAAACTTTAAAGCTTCAGATTTCCCTTTTCGGAACACTTTATTCCCAACCTGAAGTCCTTTTCTCAACGCCAATTGCTCTTCTACTGGCAAATGAATAATTTCCAGACATTCCGAAGAACAAGTATTTTCCATCACAGTTTTACAATCATCACATTGGATAAACAACAAATGACAAGCATCATTCGCACAATTCGTGTGATTATCACAAGGTTTTCCGCACTGGTGGCATTGCGCAATGATATCATCCGTAATTCTTTCGCCTAATCTGTGGTCAAACACAAAATTCTTCCCAACAAACTTACTTTCAACACCTTCTTCCTTTACCTGACGGGCATATTCAATAATTCCGCCTTCCAGTTGGTAAACGTTTTTAAAACCTTGATGTTTAAAGTAAGCACTCGCTTTTTCACAACGGATTCCGCCAGTACAATACATTAAAAGATTTTTGTCTTCTTTGAAATCCTGCAATTGCTCATTGATAATCGGCAAACTTTCACGGAAATTCTCAACGTCTGGTGTAATGGCACCTTCAAAATGACCCACTTCACTTTCGTAATGGTTTCTGAAATCTACGACAATCGTATCTGGATTCGCCAACATCTCATTGAATTCCTGAGCTTTCAGGTGGATGCCTTTGTTAGTGACATCAAAAGTCTCGTCATTCAAACCATCGGCAACGATTTTATTTCTGACTTTGATGGTTAGCTTTAAAAATGAGTGATTATCCTGCTCTACAGCGACATTCAGGCGGATGCCTTTCATAAAATCATAGACTTCCAGCGTCTCACGAAAGGCTTCAAATTGATCTGCGGGAACACTCATCTGAGCGTTGATTCCTTCGTGCGCCACATAGATACGGCCGAGCGCATCCAAGGCGTTCCAGGCTATAAAAAGGTCATCGCGAAATTTCTTTGGGTTTTCGATTTTGGCGTACGCATAGAAAGACAATGTAAGGCGGTCCTTACCAGCTTCATCGATTAGTTGAGCTCTTTCTTCTGCGCTTAAGGTGTTGTACAGTTGCATGCTATAAACGGTTTAAGTGAGAATATTACTGGCGCAAAGATAGGGATTTTTGGTTGATAGCTGTAGGTTGATAGTTATCAGGAATTCATCAGGCTACCAAAAGGGTTAATTAAACAATCAAAGATCTTGAGTAAGTAAACAAAGGTCTTAAGTAGACTGTCAAATGACTTGAGTAAACAATCAAAGATGTTGAGTAGACTGTCAAAGGTCTTAAGTAGATTGTCAAATGAATTGAGTAGACAATCAAAGCAGTTAAGTAGACTATCAAAGGTTTTGAGTAAGTAATCAGAGGACTAAAGTAGACTGTCAGAAGACTTAAGTAAGCAATCAGAGGACTTAAGTAGATAAAAGGAAGACTTAAATAGACTGTTACAAGACTTAAGTAAACTATTACAAGACTTAAATAGACTGTTACAAGACTTAAGCAGACTGTTACAAGACTTAAGTAGACTGTTACAAGACTTAAATTGACTGTTACAAGACTAATGTAGATTATTACAGAACGAATGTAGATTGTTACAAGAGTTTAGTAGACTAATACAGGTGTTGAGTAGATCCTTACAATGCTTAGGTACATTGTTACAGGAGTTAAATTGACTGTAATAGATAACATTAGATGGACTCTTCTTAAACCCATTAATCTTTATTATATTTACGTCATTAAAATCTTAAAAATGAAACCGCAAGGTTCGTGAATTCCTTAAATAAATAAAAAATTATGAACAAAAAAGTTCTCTTATCTGTTGTTATGATGACGGCAGTTTTCTCACAAAACACTTTTGCTCAGGAAATTACACTCGATAAAATCTACTCCGGCTACTACCGCGGAAAAGGGATTGCAGGCATCGCGTCCCTGAATGATGGTGAAAACTATGCTACGATTGAAAAAGATGGTATCGCCAAATATAATTATAAAACGTCTCAGAAGTCCGGCAACATCGTGGATGGAAGTTTTGAATCTTATATTTTTTCTGCTGATGAGTCTAAGATTCTCCTGCAAAAAGGAAGTGAGCCGATTTACAGACATTCATTTTTAGGGAAATTTGATGTGAAGGATTTGAAATCGAATAAGGTGACTTCTCTTAATAATGGCAATTACATTCAGGAGCCTAAATTCTCTCCTGATGGCAGCAAAGTGGCTTTCATTGTGGATAATAATTTGTTTTATCAGGATCTGGCTTCAGGGAAAATCACGCAAATCACGAATGACGGGAAGAAGAATTCCATCATCAATGGTCTTGGAGATTGGGTTTATGAGGAGGAATTTGGCCACGCGGATTATTACCAATGGAACAAAGCGGGTGACGCAATCGTTTTCGTGAGATTCGATGAGTCGAAAGTTCCGGAAATCTATATTCCAATCTATGGTAAATCGCTCTATCCAACGGAGATGCGCTACAAATATCCGAAAGCAGGTGAAACGAACTCGACGGTGACGGCGAATCTTTATCAATTGAATTCGGCAAAAATAACCGCTTTGAATTTGGGAAGTTTTGAGAATTATTACATTCCGCAACTTTGGCAGACGAACGGCAAAGACGAAATTGTGCTGGCCACCAGCAACAGACATCACAGTCACGTAGATCTTTTGAAAGTGGACACCAAATCCGGCAATGTAACCAAGCTACTGACGGAAACTGATAATGCGTGGATAGAAACCGACAATCTGACTTTGGAATTTTTGGATGACAACTCGTTCCTTTGGGCTTCGGAGCGTGATGGTTACAGACAACTGTATTGGTACGACCAAGCAGGAAAATTGAAAAAACAAGTCGCGAAAGGCAACTGGGAAATCACCGATTACTACGGTTATAACCCAAAAACTAAAGAGGCTTACATCCAAACGACAGAGAAAGGCAGTTTGAACAAGGTGGTTTCTAAGCTGAACATCAACTCCGGAAAAACAACGTTGATTTCTTATCCTGAAGGGAATAACTCGGCGAGTTTCAGTAAGTCTTTTAATTATTTTATCAACACCAATTCGACTGCGGGAACGCCTAATAAATATGTGCTGAAAGATGCTTCCGGAAAGGAAATCAAGGAACTTCAGAATAATAATGAGTTGCTTTCTAAACTTCAGAAGGACAACTTCGTGACGAAGGAATTCATCACTATTCCAAATGCGGTTGGCGACCAACTGAACGCGTGGATTATCAAGCCAAAAAACTTTGACCCGAATAAAAAATATCCATTATTTATGTTCCAATATTCCGGTCCGGGTTCTCAGCAGGTTTCTAATTCTTGGGACGGCGGCAACGGGATTTGGTTCGAAATGCTGGCTCAAAAAGGTTACGTCGTCGCTTGTGTAGACGGCCGTGGAACCGGTTTCAAAGGTTCGAAATTCAAGAAAGTCATTTATAAGCAACTCGGGAAATACGAGACCGAAGACCAAATTACTGCTGCGCAATGGTTCGGAAATCAGTCTTATATTGACAAATCGAGAATCGGAATCTTCGGATGGAGTTTTGGTGGTTATATGAGTTCACTAGCTCTGACGAAAGGTGCGGACGTTTTCAAACTGGGAATTGCTGTGGCGCCGGTGACGAACTGGAGATATTATGACAGTGTTTATACGGAGAAATTCCTTCAAACACCGCAAGAAAATCCTGAAGGTTATGACCAGAATTCACCGACGACTTTTGCTAAATTATTGAAAGGAAAATTCCTTTTGATTCACGGAACGGCTGATGACAACGTGCATTTCCAAAACTCGATGGAGCTTTCCGAGGCTTTGATTCAAAACAAAAAACAGTTTGAGTTTATGGCTTATCCGGATAAAAATCACGGGATTTATGGTGGGAACACCAGACCTCAGCTTTATGAGAAGATGACGAATTTTATTTTGGAGAATTTGTAAAAGGCTGGAAGTCGGAAGACCGAAGCTGGAAGATAAAAAAATCCGCAGAAGATGTTTTCTTTTGCGGATTTTTTTTATAATTTAGTTTTCCAAATTTTAGGATTTCGTGATGAGTGATAAACACCAATAATAAAGATTGAACGATTTGAATCAAAATATTGATAATGAATTCCAAATGGAAAACTTTTCAGATAACAAATTCTGCAGTCATTATATTTAATTTCCTTTGACAAAGGATTTCGCCCCAGAAATTTAATCTCATTTTCAAACTCTTCAAAAAATCTATCGACTAATTTCCTATTTATTTTCTTATACCAATCTTTGATTTCCTTCAAGTCTGTTTTTACAAAAGGAGAAAAATCAATTCTACTTTTCATCCTTCAACGTTGCAATATAATCACTCATTTCAGATTCTGAAACGATGCTTGTTGGATTTTCCGAAATATACTTTAACCTTTTATTGGTTTCCTCAATTTGCCAATCTGGAATTTCATTGTGATTATCAATTGATGAATATTTAAATTTCAAAAAATCCATAAAATCATTCACTTCATCGTACAAATCCTCGGGAAGTGTTTTGATATTTTCTTCTAAATGTTTTATTGTGATTGCCATTTTGACTACTTTTTATCAAAGTTATTAAAATTTTTTTATTCATTTTAAAATTCTATTTTTACGACGCAAGAAAATAAACTGTATGAAAACTAAACATCCTAAAGGCCTACCCTATCTATTTTTCACAGAAATGTGGGAACGTTTTGGTTATTATTTGATTTTAGGGATTTTTGTCCTTTATGTCATAGAACCGAACGGTGACAAAGGCGGACTTGGATTGCCAGATAAAATGGCGGACGATGTTTTCGGAACTTACATTGCCTTGACTTACTTGACGCCTTTTCTTGGTGGATTTTTGGCGGAAAGACTTTTTGGCTACATCAAATCGATTTACCTCGGCGGGATTTTGATGGCTGCTGGCTATATTGGATTGGGACTTTTCAAAGAGTTGCCATTATTCTATGGTTCATTAGGATTAATTATCATCGGAAACGGGTTTTTCAAACCCACGATTTCTACAATTCTGGGTAATCTTTACTCTGAAGAACCTTATAAAAAAAATAAAGATACAGGCTACAATATTTTCTATATGGGAATCAATATTGGGGCGTTTATCTGCAACATTATTGCGGCGTATATGCGAAACCGATTTGGATGGGGCGAGGCATTCATCGCAGCAGGTGTTGGGATGTTGATTGGCTTGGTGATTTTCAGTTTCGGGTTAAAACATATCCGTCACGCTTGTGAAATGAAAGCGGCGAAAGAAGGCGACAGCAAGATTTCTGACGTTCTACTGAAAGTCTTTTTACCGGCGTTGGTTGTTGGTGCAATCGGTTGGATAATTCCAGGAAATATCTTTGGAAGTGATAGTACAGATGCGTTTATTTTCGCTTGTGTCCCTGTAATTTTCTTTTATATTTCACTTTACGTCAAGGCTCATAAAGATGAGAAAAGATCGATCGGGGCTTTGCTTATGATATTTTTGGTCTGTATGTTTTTCTGGGCGATTTTCAAACAGAACGGAACAGCTTTGACACGTTGGGCAAATTACTACACAGATAGGAGTATTCCTGGAAAATTAGTGGAACCAATGCGTGGTATTTATATGCTAGACGGAAAAGACGGAACAACTGGAAAATCTTTTGAAGACAGAGAAGTTGCAGTTTATGATGACCAATTCCGTTCTCAGAAAAATGAAGCTGGTGAGACAATCAAAGTTTCTGGAAAAGATGTTTACTTTAAAAATATTAATCCAGAAGAACGCGCTCAGTTAGCTACAAATCCCAAGCAGGAAGTTTACCTTTTCAATACAGAACTTTTCCAATCTGTAAATCCATTTTGGGTAATTGTCCTTACGCCGGTGATTGTCGGATTCTGGGCATTATTCCGAAAGCGTGGAAAAGAACCGACGACGCCAACGAAAATTATGATTGGTCTTTTCATCACCGCTTTGTCCTGTCTTGTGATGGTGGGCGCCGTGTTTGCCGGACAAAATGGCGCTGTGAAAGTGTCTCCACTTTGGCTGGTTGCCAGTTATGGCGTTGTGACGATTGGTGAACTTTGTCTTTCCCCGATGGGATTATCTGTGGTTTCAAAATTGTCGCCTGCGAGATTGACAGCCTTGATGATGGGTGGATTCTTCCTCGCCAACTCTGTTGGAAACAAGCTTTCCGGAATCCTTGCAAGCACTTGGTACAATTATGACAATAAGGAATATTACTTCCTTGTGAATTTTGCCTTGTTGATTTTTGCTTTTGTTTTAGGAATTTTTATGTTGAAATTTTTGAATAAAGTGATGAAGGAGAATGGTGTGGATTAATTAATATCTAAACATCGCATTGTCGCAGCCCGACTTGATTTCTATGGACAAACCAAATTATTTTGGTAGTTTTTTTCATAATGTCTGCCCGAATTGATGACCGCA